>JANQGC010000066.1 GCA_028277515.1 Anaerolineae bacterium | reverse complement strand
TCCAGGGTAGGGCCAACGCCGACGGCGTGGCTGCGCAGCAGGTTGAGTTGCAGATGGCGCACCTGGTCGGCCGAAATCAGCTTATCCTTGAAACGGCCGAATCCGGTGGTGACGCCATAGGCGATACGCCCGTCTTCAACTAACTTTTCCACCGCGGCACAGGAGCGTTCAATGGCCGGCAGGGCTTCAGGTGCGAGAGTGACGGTGCGGCCGTTGGCCACGGCGCATACTTCGTCGATTTTCAAATCATGTCCAGTGAGGGTGATAAGTTTCATGGTTTGTTTATCGTACCTGATTTTCAAGAAAGGGAAAATCGCTTTTTCTGCCGCAGGGCGATTCCAAAGTCGCCAATTATCGTACCGTAACCGCGAAATCATTTTCGCGCTCTGGCGTATGCACAAGAACGCGATTGTGAAATCGCGATTACGAATCTGACTTTGGAACTGCCCTGTTTTCTGCCGGAGGCTCGTTGTCCAGCCGAAAAATCTATACTATAATTGGGTTGGGGTCCATCTTACTTTTCAGGGAAGAATTTACAAACCGATTCACCAAGAAATAAATCCAATTATTGGTGATTTAATTGTCGATCCAATAGTTTTTCGCTGAGTTTCTTAATAAGTGACAGTCACTTTACTACCTTTGTTGTTACTCAAATGATGATTAAAGCGACTGTCGCATTTCATACATTGTTTACAAACCAAACCAATCCAGTAAAGGAGACAAAAAAATGAATTATCCATGCACAATTAGAGATCAAGAATCCCAACCGTTCCTGGCAATTCGTCTGAGGACTCCTGCGGCCGAGTTACCGGCAAAATTAGGGGAATCATATGGAACCATTATGGCGCACATGACCGGTGGTGGCCAACATCCGGCAGGCATGCCTTTTGTTGCTTATTACAACATGGATATAGAAGATTTGGATGTGGAGATCGGCATTCCAACGGCCGAAATTTTGGCTGGTGATGGCGACATCTACGGCGCGGAAATTCCGGCGGGAAAGGTGGCTGAATGCGTTTACACGGGTCCCTACAGCGGCATGAGACCGGCCTACGATCAGCTCGCTGCCTTTGTGGCTGAACAAGGGGTTGAAGTTACTGGTATTGCTTATGAGATGTATATTGACGATCCCGGTGACACACCTGAGGAGGAGCTGCGCACGCTGATCTTGTTTCCCTTGAAGTAATATCTTTTAGGTTAGTAATGACCGCTTTTGGCGATTAACAAAGTAATGCAGTCATCCTGTAAGTAAGCATCCTCAAATGCCGGTCCGGAAAAGCCGTGCATCTAAGGATGTGCACTTACTCTTAGAGTCGCATTAATTAGTAAAGATTCAACAGCGGTTGGACGGCTAAAGCCGCGACTACAAACAGGAAACCTACAGCATGGGGATTTTCACCCCGCGCTCTTTAGTCACTTCTATAGCCCGTTCATAGCCCGCATCAACATGGCGGGCAACACCCATGCCGGGATCGACGGTCAAGACGCGTTCCAGACGACGCGCCGCTTCCGGCGTTCCGTCAGCGACGATGACCTGCCCGGCATGCAGGCTGTAGCCGATGCCGACACCGCCGCCATGATGGAAGCTGACCCAGGTTGCCCCGGCGGCCGTGTTAATTAATGCGTTCAAAATAGCCCAATCGGCGATGGCATCGGAGCCGTCTTTCATGCCCTCGGTTTCGCGGTTGGGGCTGGATACGGAGCCGCTGTCTAAATGGTCACGGCCGATCACGATCGGCGCTTTGACCGCACCCGTTGCAACCAATTCGTTAAACTTCAAACCGGCCTTTGCCCGCTCACCATAGCCCAGCCAGCAGATGCGCGCCGGCAGCCCCTGAAATTCGATATCGCGCTGGGCCATGTTGATCCAGCGGGCGAGGTGTTCATCTTCCGGAAATAGGTCCAAAATGGCAGCATCAGTGGTGTAAATATCCTCCGGATCGCCGGAAAGTGCCACCCAGCGAAAGGGGCCTTTGCCTTCACAAAACAGCGGCCTGATATATGCGGGTACGAAGCCGGGATAATCGAATGCTTCTTTGAGGCCATGATCGTAAGCTCGCTGGCGCAGATTGTTGCCATAATCAAACACAACCGCCCCCTTTTTTTGCCAGTCCAGCATCGCCTGCACATGGCGGGTCATAGAATCATAGACCTGCTGTAAATAGCTTTCCGGATCATTTTGGCGTAAATCAGCCGCTTCACTCAATGATAGCCCGGCAGGTATGTAGCCATACATAGGATCGTGGGCCGAAGTCTGGTCAGTGACCACGCCCGGTACAATACCCAGGGCAAGGAGCCGGGGCAGGATGTCGGCCGCGTTGCCGACCAGGGCGATTGATTTGGCTTCCCTGGCTTCCAGGGCAGCATCAACCCAGGTCATTGCTTCCTCCAGGTCATGGGTCATGGCGTCAACCTGGCGCAGGTCCAGGCGTCGCTCGGCGCGCCAGGGATCGACCTCGATAAAAAGACCCACCCCGCCGTTCATAGTCACAGCTAACGGCTGTGCGCCGCCCATTTCTCCTAAACCGGCCGTGACCACAAACTTGCCGGCGAGGCTAGGCCAACCGTTTTGCCGGGCCAGGGAGCCGAAGGTTTCATAGGTCCCTTGTAGGATGCCCTGGGTGCCGATGTAGATCCAGGAGCCGGCCGTCATCTGGCCGTACATGATCAAGCCCTCGCGCTCCCATTTGTCGAAGTTCTCCTGCGTGGCCCAGGCGGGCACGATGTTGGAATTGGCGATGAGTACGCGCGGGGCATCGCTGTGTGTTCGGAAAACGGCCACCGGTTTGCCGGACTGAACCAACAGGGTTTCGTCTGCTTCCAGGTTCTCTAACGACTTTAGGATGGCCTCAAAAGCGGGCCAGTTGCGTGCGGCTTTGCCCCGGCCGCCGTAGACGATCAGGTTGTCAGGGTCGAAGGCCACCATAGGATCGAGGTTGTTCTGAATCATGCGGTAAGCAGCTTCGATCTGCCAGTTTTTGCAGGTGAGGGTTGTTCCGCGGGGGGCTTTTATGGGTCGGGGCATGGGACCTCCTGGTAGGTAACCAATCAGATCAAAACCATGATCTCATCTAAATTTTTCTTGTCAATCACCGGCACCTGGGCATCTTCGGCCGGGTAGCCAACGGGGATGACCACATAAGCCCGTTCGTTGTCGGGGCGGTTGAGCACTTCGCTCAGAAAGCGCATGGGGCTGGGGGTATGGGTTAAGGTGGCCAGGCCGGAAACATGCAGGGCGGTGAGCAGGATACCTACGGCGATGCCCATTGATTCGTCACTGTAGTAATGTTTGACTTTCTTTTGTCGGCCGGTTTGGAGGTCTGTTTCATAACCAAATGGCTGGCGGAAACAGATGATCAGATAAGGGGCGTCGGTCAGATGTTCTTTAATGTCGTCCGTGCCCAGATGAGCCAGGGCATCCAGCCACTCTTGAGAAGCGCGATCCTGGTAGAAGGCGCGTTCCTCTTGTTCAGCCGCTTCTCTTATCTGCTGTTTGACATTCTGATCAGAAACAACGACAAAAGTCCAAGGCTGCTGGTTAGCGCCGGATGGGGCCGTGCCCGCAGCGGCGACGGCATTTTCGACCAGTTCAAAGGGCACGTGCTCGCTGGAAAAGTGGCGCACGGTGCGCCTGGTGCGCATCAGAGCCAGGAAGTGGCGCGAGCGGATAAGCTGCATTTGCTGGTTGAGTCGTTGGAATTGTAGGGGTTGGAACTCGGGTTGTTGGGTCATAAGGGAAATTGTAACGCGAAATGGCGAAATCG
>JANQGC010000063.1 GCA_028277515.1 Anaerolineae bacterium | reverse complement strand
GCCTACCAGCCAAACCAGAAAGCCAGGTGGCCGGGCAGACGGACGAGGCTCATACCATCCGGACCGGTCAGTGCATCCTCACTGATCTGCCATTCGTTTCCGTTTTCATCTAATAGGGTGTCCTCATCCGGTCCGGCCGAAAATTGATGCTCGCCTCTCTCATAAGCGCGCACTTCCCCGCCGGCCTGGTAGGTGACTTGACCAATAAACTGGTTGTCCCCTTCGACTTCGATCAGGTCATGAGGGGCAATCAGCACCAGGTTAGTATCCGCATGGCTGTCATTGACGACTCCCTCTTCGATCAAGTTGGCCAAAGGATACGCCTTCGGAGCGTCGTTAATGCGCATGGCGAAAATTTGTTCCTTGTCCGGCAGGAGATCACTGCGTTGAGCCACGGGGAACATGGTTTCCTCGGAAGCGAAATAGTTGCCGTATGCCGCGCCCGGCGTGTAATCGCGCGGAAAACCGGTGTTTTCATCGACAACTAGGGTGTCCGGATGTTCATTTTGCCACTCCTGCCAGGTGGTCAAGACGACGGGCATAATATCCAGGGTCACATCGTCATCAACCAGGTCACCTAGCACCGGTTCACCGGTGAGTTGATTCCATAGGGTTCGTGTCTGGCGGTCGTACATCAGTTTATTGCTGCGGTAGAGGAAACCGGAGGAGCCGAAGGTATAGGTCTCCCCATCGGAAGCACGGCCGTCATAAGCAATCGCCGCCCCGCACAAGGTGCAGTAGGCCAGGGAAACAGGCACGCCACCGACGACATCATTAGCCATTTCATGCCAGTCCAGAATCCGCAGCGGATAAGCGCGGGCTTCATCGTTGATGTACAGGCCAAAGACGGCGTCTTCCGGATTCAAATAGGCGGCCTTATCCGCTTCCAGCATGACGGGATTATCCAGGGCAGGAATGCCGTCGACAACGACGCCACCCCACTGGATCTCTTCAGGGCGCAGATTGGAGGGGTGGCTGTCATCCAGAAATTCGGCGAATCCGGGATCAATGGCTCCAAGCATTTGCCCTTTCCAGGTGGTGAAGCCAGGTGGCGGGCTGATATCCGTGTTGCCATACCACTCGACCCAGGCCGGCCAATCTGAGGCAAATGATTGGCCGCTGAGATTCTCCAGAGTGTCGATGATCGGGCTGGCGCTGGCCACGCGGATCAGACGTAGCTGCCAGCCGCGGAAGGCGTCAATCAAGACGGGAATGAAGCGTTCATCCCCGGATTCTTCAATTCGGGCCAGGGCATCCAGGAGTTCAGGTGGGGTGCCGTTGGTAAAGGTGTTCATGATTCGGGCTGCTTCTTCGTCACCGATGGGGGAAGACTGTCCATTATCTTCATCAGACATGCTGTTTGCGGTAGGAGGAACGGTCGTATCCGTAGGTTCGGCTGTGGGTTCCTCTACCGGCTCAGCAGTTGGTTCTTCCATAACTTCGGCCGTTGGCTCCTCTTGTTGCTCGGGGACGGCCGTGGCCTGTTCCGCTTCTCCCCCGGAACAGGCGGCCAACAGGATAGATGTGATGAGCAGAAAAATGGGTAACAATGATTTTTTAACGCCTTTCTTTCGCATGATACCTCTCTTGGGTTATCCAGGACTTCCTGCCTGGATTTGGATGGTTACAGTATAGCAAGCGCGATTGGCGATTGGGTCAATTTCAGCTTGCTGTAATTAAGCTGTAATAGCTGTGTAATATGATTGGTGGTTAGATGAGGAATGGATGGGTGGCGAGAGAGAAAATAAAAAATGTGCATCCCAAGATGCACATTGCAGTACGCCCGGAGGGACTCGAACCCCCAACCGCCTGGTTCGAAGCCAGATACTCTATCCATTGAGCTACGGGCGCATACCTTCATTGGATTATATATCCATTTTGGCTCCATTCAAATTTATAATAATCGTTATTATAGTTTTTCATCAGGTAGATACTACGCCGGTAGATCCCTGCTACTAAGAAACAAACTTTCTCAAACCGTCATTCTAGCCTGCCCTGAGATAGCCGAAGGGAACAGCGTGAGGAATCTTGCACCGGTAGGAAGTGCAAGATCCTTCACTGCGCAAGCTGCGTTCAGGATGACAAATTGATGTTTCTGTACTCATAGAACAGAGCCTGCGATGTGGTGGTTCTCAAAACCACATCGCATTGCCCAACTCCTGACAGACTTTCAAACCGGATTCCGGTACACGGTACAAATAATATCCGTCCCCTCCGGCGATGATTTAACATTCAGCGCCGCCTGGATGCGCTCAGCCCGCTCGCGCATGGACTGCAAACCAAAACCGCTTTGCTGATCATCGGGATCAAACCCACGGCCGTCATCATGAATCACCATTGTCAATTTCTCCGGATGGTACACCAGGTGCACTGAAACACGGGTCGCTCCGGAATGTTTCAAGGCGTTGGTCACCCCTTGCTGGCCGATGCGCAGCAGCTCTCCTTCCGTCGTCTGGCTCAAGCGATATGGTTCGCCCATCACCTCCACCTCCGTGATGATGCCTGTATCGGCCGTCAACTGTTCAGCACTGCTGCGCAGCACCGCCGGCAGATCCTGATTGTCCAAAGCCTGCGGGTGCAGCGACCAGACTGAGCGTCGCGCTTCTTCCAAACTCTCCTTGGCCAGCACCACCGCGCGATCAATCGCATCAGCTACCGTATCCGGATCATGCGGCAGGCTGTACTTGGCCATATCCAATTGCAGAATAATACCCGTAAAACCCTGGGCCAGTGTGTCATGAATTTCGCGGGCGATGCGGTTGCGCTCCTCCAAAATCGCCTTCTCGCGCCCCTGTTCAGCCACTCTGGCCAGCAGCATGCCTAAAGTAGCCTGCTGGGCCAGTGCCTGGGCCAACTCCTGTTCCTCCCGGCGAAACCGTCTCTTCTCGGCACTCTCCACGCTCATATAACCGGTCAGCTCATTTCCTAGCAGCAGCGGCAGGATCAGCATCGCATGAATCCCCTCGTCCAGAAAGGCCTTCTTCAAATCCAGCCGATCATCCTGGGCAATATCACGCACAACCAGCGGTTGCTGCTCATCCGCCAGAGACTGCCACAACTGCCCGCTCAGCTTGAGTGTTGGCGGAGAGGTGATTGTTTGCTCTTTTCTATCTTGCAATCGTTCTTCTTCTACATGACTCATGCGCAAGAAAAGGCGTTTTTGTTCGGGGTTCAACAGGTAAATGGAAGCAGACCGGGCCTCGAAGAGATCGACGGCCGTTGTCAAAATTTGGCGTAAAAACGTATCCAACTGCGGCTCATCGCTTAAGGCGTTCAAGGTGCGCGTTAAGGCTGAGGTTTGTCCGCGAGAGAGGCGCAAACCCCGTTCGAGCGTGCGCGCAAACAACCAGACCAAAACCCCGGTGATGATCAGCAACGTCCACCACAGCAGCACCACCCGCAGCAGTTCTTGCGGGCTGTTGATCGGATCGGCCACTGCATCATGCAAGCCAATCATCTCGTTATAGCCCCAGAGCAAAACAAACAGGCAGACCAGGGCAGTCCATAAAGGTAAGAACCAGCCGCCAATCAGAATGCCGGCCAGTAAAATACAGATCAGGAACAAGGCGGAGATCGGGTGTTGCAAGCCAAATTGTTGGCTGTAGATCACCGCCAGGATGGTCACGCCGGCGACGATCCAGCTTGCCGATGCGGCGAGGCTGCGCGGCGAATCCCGGCGGAAGAGAAAGATGGCGATCAGCAGCCAGATCAGGGCGATCAGGGGGGTCCAGGGAAAAAATCGGGTGACGATCAGGCCGGCAATTTCGACCAAAAAGAAGAAACCAAGGCCAATCCCCAGGCCAATGATGACTGCACGCAGGTACCGTCTACGCAGATCGCGCTCGTATTCTTGATAGACGGGCATGCGCACGCTTTTTTGGGGCATAAGCAGCTAGAGAAGTCCGGCTTCTTCTGAAACCGGACTTCTCTGATCCAGGAAGTTGTATCAGGCTAAGAATAACACAAAATCGGCCGACTTTTGAAAAATCCACTGCTTATTCACGGCCTCTCAAAAACGATCTGATATAATCCAGTTGTTGGTCATTCCAACATCATTTCCGCACGCATCGGGGCGCTTATTGAAAGGCGTAAATTCAATCCCACCCATTTAGAAGGATCCATTTGGAGGTATTCATGCCCAGAAAATGGCATTATTTAGCAATCATCACCCTGTTTTCCCTATTAATCATTGGATTTTGGGCCGGTTTTCCCGGCCGGCCAGCCGGCCCGGCACTTCATGCTGATGAAGAGAATATCGCCGCCTTTTTACCGGCCCTATTCGTGCCGGACTTTACATTAACGCCTTCCCCAACCTGGACACCCACCGCAACCCCTACAGAGACACCAACGGCAACCTCAACCGCCTCAACCACTCCCACCATGACTGAGACCCCTACGGTCACATTAACTCCGACAGATACACCCGAACCAACAGAAACTGCGACACCTTCAAACGAAGGTAACCGCATTGGCAATGGTTCATTTGAAGATGGCTGGGATACTATTGAGCATGGCAATCAAAAGCCGGTCGATTGGGCGTTGAATCTAATTCCAGCAGGACAATCGTTGTTTGGCGCGGCCGATACGGCAACCGGGTTGTGTGAGTGTATCCATAAGCCAAACAGTGACTTGCCCCCCAATGAACAGCTTGGAGAGCCTGATGCACTTGTCCTTGATGGTGAATATGTTTATAAAATTTTCTCTGAAGTTGAGGCTTTTGGCACGGAATTGAGCCAGACGCTTTACAACATGACCCCCGGCGAACAGTGGCGCTTAACGGTTCCTATTCAAGTACACTTGCAGGGAGATAGTGGAGATTATTCAGCCGAGTCTAGAGTATTGGCCAACGGAGGAGGCTACTGGTCACATGGCAATAATATGGGTGATCGCAACTGGTGTAAGCATGAGCAAATCGTCACCGTCCCGGCCAATGGCCAGGTGAAAATAGACATCCAGGTCAAGAGCAAGTGGCAGAATAATAAAGACTTCTTCGTTGACGATGTCTATCTGCTGCCTGCCTCGCAGGATTCACCCTATCCTGATATGGATCTCTGCAAACAAAATACGGGACTACAACGCTACCGGGATGCCAAGGAACGGCCGTCTTATTACGACAGTTGGAACAAAAATTAGTTTGTAGGGGCTGGGCGGCGCAGATAGAGTTTCCAGGAAAAACTAATGTGTAAAATCCACGCCGTCTTGCCCAAAGTTCTCTATCCCCGTAGCAATCGCTTTCGCCAATCGAAAACGAGGTGAGGCCGTTGGGAGGCTTGTTATAGCTGTCCGAAAAAACTAGACTTGTCTGCCCCTGCTCCTGACCCCTTATGCCATTTCAAACCAATAGAGAGCATGCGCGCGGAATCATACCGCGCTTACTGAACCGCTACTTCATCACCAACCCGAATCAGTCCGCCTTGCACGACCTTGGCCATCTGGCCAACAAATTCGCCATAATCCTCATTGGACCGTCCCTGCGCCGCCTCCAGGCGAATACAGCCTTGTCGGGGAATTGTGATCTCGACCACCGCCTGGTCACCAATTTGCAGCCGGTCCCCCTTCTCTAATCCATCCACATCAAGACCCTTGATGATGATCTGCTCGCCGAACTCACCCGGTTGGGTACGATAGCCCAGGTCGGCGATCCGGTTTAACCATTCCTGGGAGATGATATTGAGCTGGCGGCTGGGCTGCTTCCCCGCTTTGGCATCCCCTTCAATACCATGATTGGTGATTAAGTTGGCTTCCTGCAGCGGCTCGCGTATGTAGTCACCATCATGACCATCTCCATATTTTTTATCGACTGGTTGGTAGACAATGCTGTATATGTTTGCCATGTTAAACTCCAAATGGTTGATATTTCATATGATAAGAACTCTGTTACAAAAATCATTCGTACAGAAATTTGACAACTTTTTACTCGATTATGGGCGAAAACCACTTAATAAAAGTTGTCAAATTTTAGGTAATACAATTATAAGAATTATGAAGGGAGAACAATAATAACACGTAAGAGCTTTTTCAACTAACAGGGGTTAAGGAGATAACGGCCGTCCCCAGATCACCGATCCCTTGACCTGGCCGGCAATACGACCGTCAACGCTGAATGGTTGGGCAGCGGCGCGCACAGCAGCATCAAATTCGGCCGCTTGTTGTGCACTCATGCGCTCGCGCGAGAAGCCATTTCGCGAATGGAACGATTCCACATAATCTTCCAGTCCCTGCTCAAAATGGACCGGGTCTGTTTCCTGCCGGCCAGATTCTTGGAATAAGCCACGGCTTGCCAACTCATGGACCAGATCATATGGCGTAAACTCTTTGTTTGTTGAAAATTGCGGAATAAGCTGCCAGATTGCCCGGTCCCACGGCCGAGGTAGAACCCGTCGCTCGACAATGGCCAGAACACCATCATCTACTAACGCCCGGCGGATCATCGGCAGCACAATAGGCCAATCCATCCAGTGCAAACTCTGGCCGGCGAATACCAGGCCAAACGACTTCTGCGGCTCGAATTTCTCGGCCGTCATGTGGTGCCAAGTCAGGTTTTGCACCCGATCACCCACTTTCTCAATTGACTTTTGCAGCATTGCCTCTGATGGCTCCACCGCGTCAATATGGCTGACCCACCGCGCCACCTCCAATGTCAAATCAGCGGTGCCTGAACCCAATTCCAGCACTGGAAGTTGGTCATCGGGGATTAGGGAAATCAGAATATCATACACCTGCTGGGGATACGGTGGCCGGGCATAGTAGGCATCGGAAATGGATTGATCCTGAAATTGACGACCGTATTGGGCTGATAAGTGACTGGGTTTTTCTTTCATTATTGTATGGTGACAGTATACCGTATTATTTGGCAAAGAAAAATCTATGATTGGTCTTGTGGATAAATGGTATAATTGAGGTTCAAGTATTATCGGCCGTTAATGGACAGGAGATTGTCATGGCAGACAACACAAAAAAACTTTATCGTTCAAACAATGATCGTTGGTTAGCGGGCGTTTGTGGGGGTATCGCCGAATATTTCGACCTGGATCCCACCTTAATCCGTGTATTATTCATTTTATTTGGATTTGCCGTGGGCGGTGGGTTGATCATTTATCTGATCCTGTGGTTGATCATCCCTCAAGCGCCGCAAGACGAGGTAGCTGAGCCATCCTTACCAGCCGAACCACCGGCCGATGAGGAGTAGAAAATCGTTTGACCGGTTAAAATTTACCACAAATTGGCTTGATTCGCTACGTTAATAACAGGGCGATTCCAAAGTCGCCAATTATCGTACCGTAACCGCGAAATCATTTTCGCGCTCTGGCGTATGCACAAGAACGCGATTGTGAAATCGCGGTTACGAATCTGACTTTGGAACT
>JANQGC010000325.1 GCA_028277515.1 Anaerolineae bacterium | reverse complement strand
GCGTGCGCGGGATAGGTGTGGCGGTCATCGTCAGCACGTCGACCTCGGTGCGCCACCCCTTCAACTTCTCTTTATGAGCCACGCCAAAGCGCTGCTCTTCATCGACAATGACCAGGCCCAAATCCTTGAAAGAAACATCGTCCGACAGCAAACGGTGGGTGCCGATGATAATGTCAATCCGGCCATCCCGTATCTGTTCCACAATTTTTCGCTGCTGGCGCGGTGTACGGAAGCGAGACAGCATCTGGACCTGCACCGGGAAGGGAGCCAGCCGCTCACGAAAGGTGGCGTAATGTTGTTGGGCCAGGATGGTTGTGGGCACTAAAATAGCCACCTGCTTGCTATCTAAAACAGCCTTGAAGGCGGCGCGTAGAGCGACTTCAGTTTTGCCATAGCCTACATCGCCACAAACCAGGCGATCCATCGGCTGCGGCCGTTCCATGTCCGCTTTTACCTCCGTGATGACCCGCAGTTGATCTTCCGTTTCCTGGTGGGGGAAGCTGGCCTCCAACTCCGCCTGCCAGGGACCGTCTTCTGGGAAGGCATGGCCGGGAACGGTTTCCCTTGCAGCGTACAAATCGAGCAGTTCTTCAGCCAGTTCATCGGCCGCTCGTTTAGCGCGCGTTTTGGCCTTGCTCCAATTCCTGCCGCCCAGGCGGTGGATGGCCGGCGCACGATCGTCCGGACCCGACCACTTTCCCAGGCGGTCAGCATGGTGCACGGGCACATAAACCGTATCACTCCCGGCATATTGCACCAGCAGATATTCGCGCGGATTGCCGCCGACATTGCGCGATACCAATCCTTCAAAACGGCCGATGCCAAAATCAAGATGCACCACATAATCCCCGGCGCGAATATCGGCAAAAGTCGCCTCCGGCGCACTGGGCCGTGGCTGAATCATTCTTCGCGGCGCCGGCCGACGCCAGCCAAAAATCTCAGCGTCGGTCAGCAAATCCAGGAGGATTTGATTATCGTCCCGTCGTACCAGCACAAATCCTTCGGGCAGACTGCCTTGAACAAAGGTGATCGATCCTTCCTCAGGGGGTTGAGACAGATTATTGACCGGCATGTACTTAGGGATGCGTCCCGGCAGAAGCCCTTCCGCCACCGTTCCCTGCACCTCCTGCATCCATAATTCAGAGAGGCGCGGCACCTGCCGGCTGAGAATAACCACCCGTTCATCTTCTCTTTGAGCCTGCTTGAGTTGAGTCATCAACGGCCGAACCTGGCCACCATAGCGCGGTCCGGTTTCAAAAGAATCAGCCAGGGCCAGATCGTTCAAACGGGTCATCTCACCGGCCTTTCCTTCCCCCAACACCAGTGGTCCCCACCAATCCAATTCATCCCGCATTTTCGTCCAATCGAATAACGGATTGGGATAATCCGGTGGTAGGCTGGGCTGCTCATTGGCGATTTGATCTGCATGATCTTGCAGCTCACTGACCGCCTTCTCCAACTCCGGCCAATCATCAACGACCAGCAGCGCATCCTGCGGCAGATAGCTCAGCAGGCTTGCCGGACGCGGATATATCATGGGCAGATAAAACTCTATGGTAGGGAAAACCGTCCCGGCGCGCAGGTTGGCCAGATCGTCACGCCATGAAGGCAGGCTGTTTTCTTCAGGCAGCGGCTCATCGGCTAAAACGGCCGAAAATTCTTGGGCAACCCCAGGCAACGCCTCACGTGCCGGTGTAATGATCACCTGGCCGATTTGCGGTTCGTCCTCTGTTATTATCGACCGCTGCGTCGCCGGATCAAAGCGGCGCATCGTGTCGATCTCATCCCCGAACAGCTCAATGCGCACTGGATAAGGAGACGACACGGGATAAATGTCAATGATTCCACCCCGTTTGCTGAATTGTCCGGGATCTTCCACGACGCTGACCGGTTCATAGCCGATCCGCAACCAATGCTCCTGAATCTGCTCCAGGTCAATGGCCTGACCCAGGCGCAATACCCGCGTGGAGGTAATGAAAGTGCGCGTAGGAATCGTTTTTTGCAGGAATGCCCTGGCAGAGCTAATGATCAGTGGTGGGAATTCATTGTCCGGGATGAGTGGATGCTGTCCGGCAATCATTTGCGTCAGCACTTCCAGGCGGCTTTTGCGCGAGCGCTCACTCCAAGGTCCACGATCGAAGGGCAGCGGTGTTGGTTCAATGAATCGGTACGGCGAGGTTGGTTGGGGCAACCACATATTCATGGCGTCACCCCAGGCCACGGCCGAATCAATTTTGCCCGTGATCAGCAAGACCGGCCTGTTCATATCTTGATAAAGCCGGGCCAGCAAGGCAGCCCGCGCGCTGAGCGGCAGTAACTGTGGCGTCGGAGTTTGCTCCTCCCGCAAGCTCCGTAAGAGATCTTGATAAGCCGGCAGCTCGTCGAAAAGGGTTAATAATCCAGCAACAGTCATGTCTTATTATGCCTGGTCATCGCCAGTTCCACACCTTCATTGATAAAACTCACAATGGCGGCAACAGCGTCATCCAACAGTTCATCCAATACAGAGAAGTCGTCTTTCTTGAAATCCTGCAACAGGTAAGCGGCCGGGTCCATTCGTCCAGGCGGCCGGCCGACACCCAGGCGTAATCGCGGAAAATCGTTGCCAATATGCCGGATGACCGATTTCATGCCGTTGTGCCCGCCGGACCCACCTTGTTTACGCAAACGGACGGAGCCAAAGGGCAGATCAAGCTCATCATAGACAACCAAAATTTGCGGTGTTTCGATCTTGTAAAAGCGAGCCAGCCCGCCGACCGCTTCTCCGCTGCGGTTCATATATGTTTGCGGTTTGCAGAGAATGACGGATTGGCCGCCAATGCGGCCGTTGCCAATAATCGCCCGTTGTTGAACACGTGTTAACGCGATGTCGTATGCTTCGGCCAGGCGATTGACCGCCATAAAGCCGATATTGTGCCGGTTGCTGCCATATTCACGGCCCGGATTGCCCAGCCCGGCGATCAACAACTTCCCAGCTTGATCGGTCCGCTCCTCCGGCTCATGTGATGGAAATAAGGTCATGATCCGCTTCCAGAACTGGCTCACTGTTCGATGTCCCATTCGTAAATATTCCAAAGGATAGACGGTTGGGAGGAATCCAACTGTACATTCAACAGCCCATCGCGAACGACCGCTAATTTACTATTGCTGAGCAAGGGCATGGCCGGCAGTTCTTCACTAAAAATGCGCAGCGCTTCCCGTTGAAAATCATCATACCCCTCACCACCGGGCAAAACAGTTGCTGCTGAACGGCAGGCTGCATCATACGCTTCGTTATTCCAACCGGTGACATTCACATTCAGCCAGCCGCCAAAGCCAAACTCCTCCGGCCCGGTCACATTATCAGACAAAAACAATCCACAGTCGGGAACGATACGCGAAATCCAGGCGAGGGAGGCCAGGTCGAAACGACGGCCGAATAAAATTCCTTGTGGACCGGCAGCATACCAGTTGCCTGCCGACTGATCATAGGTGTCCACGGGGATACCGCAATCGGACAGGTTGGCCTGCACCTGTTCCTGAATCCCCAACCGGATCAAGCTCTCGCTGTTGGTGCCTAAGGTGATCGTCATGGGCACACCAGTTGATAAATCTTGTCGGCGGCCGTCCTCGGCAAAATCCGCATACCCCAATTCGTCGAGCAGTTGGTTAGCCGCATCCGGATCATAAGGCCACACCTGCCCATCCTCCGGGTAGAGCGGGTGATCGATGGGAACATAACTGTGAATCACCTCTCCTAGACCGCCGGTCAATTCCTGGGCCATGCTTTCCCGGTCAACACACATCGTGATCGCCTGGCGCACCTGCGCATCTTCAAACCAATCAGGCCGCCGGTCGGCATACTCCAAAGCAGGATTCACACCAAAGGCGATATATTCAAAGGCCATTCCGGGAACCGTTTGTAGGTTCCAATCTCCCATATCAACGGCCGATTCCAGCAAGGGCATATCGGTCAAGGACAGGACATCATTACTGATCAAATCACACGCTTCTTCCCCATTTTCTGCCAGAAATTCCTCAAGACCGCCAAAACGGATAACAACCTGGTCAATCCTGGGCAACCCTTCCTCGCTGCGGTAATAATGGGGGTTTTTGGCCAGGACGACCGACCCATCCTCTCGCACTTCTTCAAGCATAAATGGTCCACTGCTCAAGCGCAGTTGGTCGCTTTCCTGTTCAATATCAGCACTCGCTTTCAAGATCGCCTGGTCCTGGTGAGCCGGCAAAGGCAACCATGCATTATCGAAATAGGTTGGGTCCAGGTAGCCGGGCAAACCCACCCAGCGCAGACTCAAATCACCGGTCGCCTCATAGCGCGCGGTTTGAGCAAAGGCTGAATTGCGAAAAGCCAGTTCATCATCGGCGGCGAGGCTGTAGCTATAGACGGAATCTTCGGCCGTCACCGGCGTGCCATCCGACCAGACCAGGGGTTTCAATGTGAAATCAACGATCATCTGCTTCATCTCAATCGGCGTTCCCTCATAGGTCACTGCTTCCCCGGCGCTGTTGATGATCATCACGTCATTATGCAAGGTTAAAATATTGCCCCTATGGTCGACCACCCGTGAGCCTTCATTGACCAACACATTTTCAATCCGCGCATCCCCATTGGCCAAATTGGGCAGCGCTTCCAGGCCGGCTGCCTGGTGTTCATACCCGGTAGTGGTCAGCAGCGGTTCGTACAACGCTT
Source organism: Anaerolineae bacterium (assembly GCA_028277515.1). Next base: position 3,850 of record JANQGC010000325.1, on the reverse strand, counting down.
GCCGAATCGCTATTGAGCTGATGCTTTGATCGCCATAGGGATAGAAACTGCTTGGCGGCGCGCTCATACAGATGATGGCTTCTTTCTCCGGTTCAGGTGTGGTTTCTATGGGGGGCTGTTCAGGATTAGACTCAGCTTCGGCCGTTTCCGTAGCCTCAGCCTCCGCCGGATCAGAAGAACCTGCAGAATTTGCCTGATCCTCTTCAGACGATAGATCTTGGCCATTTTCCACAACCGGCGGGGCAGGATCGTCCTGGCTGCTATCATTGGAGGAATTGTCCTGGCAGGCCGCCAGGATTAAACTCACCATAATTAGAACTGAAGTTGTATGATTAAGGCTGACTTGGCGCATAATAAACCTGCGAATTGTAAATCTCATTTTGCCGTAACAAGTGACAGTCACTTTAATCCCAACGATCTCCCTAAATAGAAGTAATAAGTGACTGTCACATTAAATAAGTGAAATCAAACGCAACTCATTAGTCTAGCATAGACCATAGCCGCTGGCGAACTATCAAATTATTCTCCAAAGTTATTCAGAAGTTCATTAGTAAAGGTTCAACCAATCGCGCATACTCACGTGCTCCGGAACGCGAAAAGGATTTTGCGGCTACTAAATTCTGGCGCATGACCAGATGGTTAAGGATTATACGAATTGATTTCATAGACGGCCGAACTGTGCCATAATAAACAAAATTTAGACAGAGAAGATGGTTTTATATGCGCAGCAAAATATTCATTACCCTCATTTTATCCGCCGTTCTTGTCCTCATCCTGAGCGCCTGTGGCACGGCCGGACCAGCGGCCGTCAGCAATAATAACGACATCGTCCAATCCAATGATGACCAAGATCAAGACAACCTGAAATTGACGCCGGACATCCAATCACCGCAGCCGGCAAAAGCAGAAGAACTAGAAGAACCGGACGATCAACCCCAACTGCAATTAGATGCTGATTTGCCCGCTGAATTTGACAGCAATGACATTGAAATGGGCTTCACCTCTTCGGGAAATGCTTATCGCGGCAACCCTGACGCACCGGTCGTCCTGGAAGAATTTTCCGACTTCCAATGTCCTTTTTGCAGCCGCTTCACCGAACAAACGCTGCCTTCCTTATTAGAAAACCAGATTGCCGCTGGTGAGGTATTACTGGTTTATTATGATTTCCCCTTAGAGAGCATCCATCACCAGGCCTTCGCCGCGGCCAATGCGGCTCGCTGCGCGGGCGACCAGGGGATTCAAGCGTACTGGGACATGCACGATCTGCTTTATGGTGAGCTTCAGCAATGGTCCGGCCGTTCAAATCCCGACCCGGTATTTATCGGACTGGCTGAACAACTCCAGCTTGATATTGAAACATTTACTTCCTGTGTAGAGAATCTCGACCATGAGGAAAAGGTACAAAGTGATATCGACCTTGCCCAGTCGCGCGGTGTGCGCAGCACGCCCAGCTTCTTCCTCAATGGGGAAAGCCTGGTCGGCGCCCAGCCGGTCCAGGTGTTTGACCAGGCCATCGCCGCCGTCATGAATGGGGAGTCTCTGGTCGCCGAAGCCCCACAAGGGCAGCCCGATGGTGGTCTTCCGTTAGAACCACCACGCGTTGCCCCCACGCCGGTAGCGGTCAATTTAGAGGATGCAGCAGCGGAACTGGGCGACCCCAATGCCCCGGTGACAGTGGTCGAATATTCTGATTATCAATGCCCCTTCTGCCAGCGACATGTGCTGGAAACGATGCCCTTGATGCTGAGTGAGATGATTGAAACCGGTCGCGTACGCTATGTGTTCAAAGACTTACCCCTGGACGGTCTGCATCCCGAAGCGCGCGGCGCGGCGCTGGCAGCGCGTTGTTCCGGTGACCAGGACGCTTACTGGGAAATGCACGATGCTTTGTTTGAAACACAAGCCGAATGGGGCGGAAAAGGTGCGGGGGCGCGCGATGTCTATCTCAGCCTGGCTACAGACCTGGGCTTAGATGAGGCGGCGTTCACTACTTGCTATGACGAAGAGCGGTATGCTGAAGTGATCGAGCAAAATGTTCAGGAAGCGCAATCATTTGGCGCTTCGGCAACGCCTTATTTCTTCATTGATGGCTTCCCGATCGCCGGCGCGCAAAGTTTTGAGCTGTTTTTCTACGCCATTGAACTGGCGGAGCAAGATTTATTGGCCGATGCCTTCGATCCCGGCGAACCGGATGTGGCCAATGCTTATAGTGTTGGCGATCCTGATGCTCCGGTGACGATCATTGAATATACTGATTTCCAATGCCCCTATTGCAGCCGTCATTTCCAAAATACCTATGGCCAGATTAAAGAAAACTTCATCGACAAGGGATTGGTGCATTATATCTTCAAGGATTTTCCACTGAATAATATCCATCCCCAGGCGGCCAAAGCGGCCGAAGCGGCGCGCTGCGCCGGCGATCAGGATGCTTACCTGGCTATGCATGAGAAACTTTTCAGCGGTCAAAATGATTGGAGCGGCCAAACCGATGTTGGGACTATTTTCTCCTCATATGCCGCCGAGTTGGGTCTGGATGGTGCGCAGTTTGATACCTGTTTGAGCGATGGCGTGCATGCCGCGGCGGTCACGGCCGACCTGGAAGAAGGTGCGAAATTAGGTATCAACGGCACACCCGCCTTTTTTATCAATGGCCATTCCATGTCCGGCGCGCAACCTTACGCCATTTTTGAACAGGCCATCAATTCATTTCTTGAGCAGTAGTTAAGAAACGTACCGATGATCGCCAATCTTCATGGCCTTTCAATTTCCCTACGCTGCGAGGAACCACAGGTACAGAAACAGTGGCGCGATCTTTTTGACTTTGAAACCCTGGAAGCGGCTGGGAATAAGGTTCGCCCTGCTGCGAACATAACGGTGCAGGTGGATGTCACGGCCGATCCGCCTGCCCCTCCCCCCATTCAACCTTTCTACATCTCCCAATTCCCGCCAATCGAAGTTTACGCTTACCCGCAAGACGGCGTTACGTTACGTCCATCCTCCCATGTCCTCATCCAGCTTAACTTGCCACCTGGGAATCGTCCACAGGCCGATATTGCTGTCTTATTGACGCCGCATATCCTGGACAGTGACGGATTTGAAGATGTGCTCACCCTGGGTCTCGCTCCCTTTTTGCGGCGCAAGGGAATGTTTATGGTCCACGCCTTTTCGGCCGCCTGGCAGGATCAGGCGGTCATGTTCGTCGGTCCCAGCGGCAGTGGCAAGACCTCTTCCGGCCTGGCCTTAATTTCCGCCGGCTGGTATCTGCTGGCCAACGATATCGCGCTGCTCAACGAGCAAAGCCTGATCAACGCCTTGCTCTCGCCCGGTACTGTTCACGCCACGCCGGATACCTTGAAATTGATACCCGAATTGAGCGAGCAATTTGGCGATCACGAACCCCATCCCATGCATGGCAAGGTAGCCATTCCACGGCTGGACCTGTTGCAGATGCCTGACCCCTTATTATCTGCGCCGTTGACGACCATTTATTTCCCGCAAATTGTAGGGCGCGAGGAACATGAAACGGCCAATCTATTCCCCGCCGTCGGCCTGGCGCGCATGATGGAGGCTAGCATTGATCAGTGGGACAAACCAACATGGTTCCATCATGTCGATTTTCTTGATCGTTTAAGTCACCAGGTCCATTTTCGCTCATTGAGCCTGGGTCAAGACCTGGCAACGCTTCCGGCATTAATCGAGAAGGAAATCGGCCGTTAACCAATTTTTCACAGAAAATTCCCGCCTTCCTCCCGTTTATTAGGGTATAGTTTGTCAGATGTCTAAGAGAATTACCGCAAAACTGGTTGTATTCATGCAAATTGCCCTGGTATTGTTGGTGGCGACGGCTGTC
>JANQGC010000290.1 GCA_028277515.1 Anaerolineae bacterium | reverse complement strand
CAATGTTGTTTTCCCCGAACCATTCGGGCCAATGATCGAGTAAATCTTCCTCGGCTGGATGGATAAATTGATATCTTTCAGGATGGTTTGATTTTTGATCCTGAAACTGAGGTTCTGTGCTTCTAATATGGAAGAGTCCATAGTTACTCTTTCCTGAGCAGAAACAGGAAAAATGGCGCGCCTAGAACAGCCATCACCACACCCACCGGAATCTCCGTAGGAGAAAACGCAGTTCTGGCAAAGGTGTCGGAAAGCATGACCACTGCTGCACCTAACACAACAGAGCCGGGAAACAAGAATCGATAGTCAGTGCCGATTAACAATCGCACCGCATGTGGAATGATCAAGCCGACAAAACCCAACAAACCGACCACCGAAACCGCGCTCGCCGCCAAGAGTGCGGCCAGGGCTGTCAGGCCTAAGCGTGTTGCTTCCACATTTAGCCCTAGGCCTCGGGCAATATCATCCCCCAGGATCAGGATATTGAGTCTCTCAGCTAATAGAATTGCAATCAGCGCACCAAATAAGGTGTAGGGCAAAATCGTGGTCACTTCCGGCCAACTGCGGGTTGAAAGGCTGCCGTCCATAAATGTCAGCGCGCCGTGCACGCGGTCGGAATAGAACACCAGCAGAGCAGAGATGCCCGCCCCAAATAAAGCAGACACCGCAACACCGGCCAGGATAATGCGGATAGGTTGAATGCCCCCTTTCCATGCCAGGATGTAGATAATGAGCGCTGCGCTCATCGCTCCAATGAATGCGCCAATCGGAACCAGGAAATTGTATTGGGGGAACAAGATCAGGATCACAATGCCGACCAAACCTGCGCCACTTGAAATGCCAATGATCCCAGGGTCTGCCAAAGGATTGCCCATCACACCCTGCAGGATTGCCCCGGCTAAGGCCAAATTTACGCCAACCAGCGCCGCAGTGATCATGCGGGGCAGGCGAATGTTTCGGATCACCAGGCTGGCGATTGAATCGTCTGGCTGAAAAATGGCATCCAATACCCTGGAAAGGTCAATTTCCATGCTGCCCATTAAATTGCCAATAACGAAGGCGAAGACAGCCAGCAACAGGAAACTGAGGATGATAGTCAATTTCCCCCATATCACTGTTTCCTTCGGATTCTGTAAACGTCTCGAGCTATTCATCCAAAGCCCCGAAGATTTCGGGATAAACACCTTGGGCCATATACTCGATCGCTTCTACATATTTGTGTCCGGCGTTGTACAAGAAATATTCTTGTGGAAGATAAACGATTTGATTTTCGGTCACTGCCGTAATCGTCTGCCAGACCGGGTTTTCCTCAAACTGTTTGTTCATCACATTCATAGCATCTTCGTTTGAACTGATCATCGAAGTGACAAGAATCATGTCTGGGTCCATTTCCGCGATGTACTCGATATCAAGCGGTGTGGTCTCACTACCCAAAGTGTCTGGCGGCAATCCAGAGGCAATATTGCTCAAGCCCAAAATCTCGGCCACATCCCCAGCAATTGAGTTATCTAGTTTCACCGAGAGGCTTGAAGCAGTTACGTACATGATCACGATTGATTTGCCGTCGGCGGGTAGCTTGTCAACAATCGATTGCTTATCTGCCTCCATCTCAGCAATGGTTTGCCGCGCTTTCTCTTCACTTCCTAGCAACTGCCCAAAGACTTCCAAATGTGCCAGCACATCCTCATACGACTTCATATGGAGCAATGCCGCCGGTCTTCCCATTTCATTCATCGAGGCTGCCACATTGGTATGGATACCGATCTGGGCAAGGGTGAAATCCGGGTTGATTTCCATGATGCTTTCTAAATTGGGGTTGTAAACCGCACCTACATTCGGCAGCGCCAAGATTTCATCATAGTATTCGTCATCAATCGGCGCTGTATTCAAGTTGGTTGTACAAACAGATCCTCCGCCCAGGAAGTACCACATATTCAAATACGTGCCTGAAATCACTGCCCATCGCTCTGGCTTCTCTTCCAGGACAAACTCGCGATTCATATAGTCAGTCAGGACATACGGGTAATCATCGCCCTCAAGCAACAATGGAACGGCCTCGTTCTCTCTCGTCTCCGCAACCTCAGAATTACCCATGCCCCCAACATTGGCATTGTCGCCATTGGAACAAGATGTTAGCAATCCCAAGGAAAGAATGAGCAAAAATAGTTTTGTCAATTTATTTGTCATTTTTTCTTCCTGTTTTCTGATTTAGGCAAATTCAATACAAAAAAGAACCTTGCGCCATCGCAAGGTTCTTTAACCAATCACTGCTAGCCATAAACGCGAGGGCCTCACAATCTAAGTTGATCGGTCGACCTGGCTTCTGGGATAACCCAGTTACAGTTGCGCGTCAGCGCCGGACTCCTGATCTATGATCAGCCACCGGCTTCGCCTTTAACCTACCCATCCGGGAGTTAAGGCAATCAACTTATTCGTACGTATTTACTTGTTAATGCAATACTGCACTAGCTCCCCTAAAAATAAACTTACTCGAAAAAAGGGAACAGTGACAAATGTACCGAAATTGCACCGATTTCTTGCTAGAAACCCCTCAAAAAGAGAAATCCCCTCATTTTAGAGGGGAATTTCCAGTGAGCGCGGCAGGGCTCGAACCTGCAACCAATGGCTTAAAAGGCCACTGCTCTACCATTGAGCTACGCGCCCGATTACGAGGCGCGATTCTATCATGCGGGGTAAGGCTCGGTCAACAAAGGGCATCTTTAGCTTGACAGTGATGGGCGCGCTTGCTAGGATACGTGCCGTAGTAGATTACTTTTGGAGGAATTTGTGAGTGCTTTTCACGAGGTCAATGTAGATAATTTTGAGAGCGATGTGCTTCAATCCGAGAAGCCAGTGCTGCTGGAGTTTGGCGCAGTGTGGTGCGGACCTTGCAAGATGCTGGAGCCGGTGCTAGAAGAGCTGGCCGGCGAATGGGGTGATGATGTGGTGGTGGCTAAGTTGGATGTGGACCACAATCCGCAGATCGCCGGCAACTATAACGTGCTTAGCGTGCCGACCACGATGCTCTTTAAGGGCGGCGAGATCATCGAGCGCATGGTGGGCTACCAGCCGAAGGATCGCATCAGCAGCCGCGTGACGCCGCATCTTCAACCGGCATAAGTTAGATCGCCAAATTCAAAGCCCCCGATTGGGGGCTTTGTTCTTTGGTGTGTCAGCGGGCGAGGCATTCCCTCGGCTAGGCTCAGAACAGGGCTGCGCCTCTGCACACGGGTTAGAGGCCGGCGGCTTGCTTCAGAGCAGCGGCTTTGTCGGTGCGCTCCCAGGGGAACTCAATATCGTCGCGGCCAAAGTGGCCGTAAGCGGCCGTTTGGCGGAAGATGGGCTTGCGCAAATCCAGATCGCGGATGATGGCGCCGGGGCGCAAATCGAAGTGTTCGTCCACCAGGGCGGCAATCTGCTCACCAGCGATTTCGCCGGTGCCGAAGGTCTCCACATTGACGCTCATGGGCTTGGCCATGCCAATGGCGTAGGCCACTTGCAACTCACAGCGATCCGCGAGGCCGGCAGCGACAACATTCTTGGCCGCCCAGCGCAGGGCATAGGCGGCGGAACGGTCTACCTTGGTGGGGTCCTTGCCACTGAAAGCGCCACCGCCATGACGGCCCATGCCGCCATAGGTATCG
>JANQGC010000192.1 GCA_028277515.1 Anaerolineae bacterium | reverse complement strand
ATCCATCACCTGTTTCAGCACCTGCTCAAGTTCCAGGGAGGAGTTGATGGTCGCTGAAACAGGTGATGGATGTCATCATCGCCTTGACCGAAGCAGAACGGGCTATGCTTCTGTTGCTTAATGAGGGCAACGGCCGTCTGGAGGTCAAGGTCGCGCGCAATATGGACAAGGAGACGATTGAAAGCTCCGAATCCTTCCAGATCAGCCGCAGCATTGTGCGCCGGGTAGCCAAACGAGGAGAACCGGTGGTTACCATGAACGCTCAAGAAGATGATCGCTTTTCCGCCCAGGAAAGCATCATCAGCTACCGGCTGCGTTCTATTCTTTGTGTGCCCCTAAAAATAAAAGAGACGATTACCGGCGTGATCTATGTTGATAACCGCATAAACGAAGGCATTTTTGGCGACGCGGATCGTGATCTCCTGGTGGCATTTGCCAACCAGGCTGCTGTGGCCATTGAAAATGCGCGTCTGTTCCAGGAAATTCGTAGAAACCTGGCTGAAATAACCGAGATGAAGGAACTCATGGATAATGTGTTTGCTTCCATTGCCAGTGGAGTGATCACTATTGATGAGAAAGAGCGAATTGCCTTGTTTAACCGGGCGGCCGAGCAAATATTGGGGGTGCCTGCTAATTCTGTTCTGTCTCAAACCTACAGAAAAATATTACAGATGGTGGGTCTTTCGGTGGAGTCGATTGTTGATGAAGTCATGGTCTCTGGAGATACACTCAGCGCGGAGTACGATGTCCATCTAAAGGACCGCTTAGATACTACAACCTTGAATCTAACCTTTTCACCTTTAAGGGACATGGATCAAAAGTCCTTGGGTGTGGCCATGGTTCTCAATGATGTCTCGGAGAAAAAACGGCTGGAAAGCGTTCGCCGATATTTACCGCCGAAGCTAGTCGATCAGATAAGGGACTTAGATGCGGCACAACAGCCACAGCAGCGTATCATGACCGTATTATTTGGCGATATCCGCGGTTACAGCACTTATGGAGAGGAAATTGAACCGGAAAAATTAATCCAGGTCATCAATGGCTACTTTACTCTGGCTGTTCAAGCGATAACGAAATATCAAGGTCTGACCGATAAATTTACGGGTGATGCCTTCATGGCTTTATTTAATACACCCTTAAATCCGCAGGATGATCACGAACTCCGCGCCCTAAAAACAGCCTGCATGATACAGGACTCATTAGAGGAATACCGGAGAACCTTACCGCAAGATCAGTATTTACATTTTGGGATGGGTGTTCATACAGGGAAGGCGGTTGTCGGCAATGTGGGCAGTGCGCTACGCAAAGATTATTCTGCTATTGGCGATTCTGTTTCTTTAGCTAAGCGCCTGCAGGAAGTTGCCAGACCGGATCAAATCATTATCAGTCAAGATGTCTTTGAAAAGTGTCAGGATCTCATCACAGCGCAAAAGCTTCCGGCAGTAAAGGTCAAAGGCCGCCAGACATTAGAGCAGATCTATAGCTTAAAAGCGATCCAATGATAGTTACCTTTACTCTAGCGCATCGGCACCGGCAATTAAATTATCAATAGCGGTCATCAGATCGGTCAGGTGTTGGGGCTGCTGTACATCGTCGCTGGTTTCGATGATCTGTTCCTCATCACCGGTTTGAATAGTGATGGTATAAATGAATTTGTCGCAGCAGTTATCATCTGGGACGTATGAGGCTTCTAGCTTTTCAGTTTCTTCACTGGCAGCCAGAGTAAATACAGTCGTTGTTTCATCTTCATCGCCTTCTAGTTCTTGTTCCCTGGGCGCGGATATCGAACCGCCCGGATGGATAGTCCATTGCTCGGCCAGCCCGGCAAACCCGCCCTCACGCTGGTAAATGATGACCATATCGGCCGTCGCCTGAGATTGTGTTCGGGTGGTTTTCGGCCGGCAAGCGGGGACCAATAGAATGAGGATAATTAATGTGAACCAGGTTTTTGTCAGAGTTATTTTCATACTATTAAGACGTCGAAAAACTAATTTTGGTTCAATTATTAATCCGTTTCCTCAAATTGTCGATCAGAACGGACATGATTATTCTGCAATGACGTTGATGCTGCCTAATATGTAGCGGTCGCCGACAAGGTTTCCATCTTGATCAGCGATATTTAGCCGCCGGCCGCCAACCATCTCGTATAATCCTACTTCAATGAAATAAGTACCCGGAGCGAGATTGTCGGGGATGGTTAAGCGGTAAGGATCGATAAATCGTTGGCCAGGCAGCCATTTGGGAATCCACAGGTGCGTCGGTGCCGCACCCCCCAACGGCGTGTAATCCAGGGCGACGAGGGGTTGGTTGGCTTGATCAATGAGATGGACGAATACGGTGTAGCTTTGTTCGGCATAGTCGAGGCTTCTCCAGCCTAATGTCACCGGTATAACCTCTCCTGGCTCGACCTTTATGGGTTGGTTCCAGGGAGCGGCCGAGCGTTGGCCGAAACCACCCGCAGTGGCCCATTCTAACCCGACTCGCTGGCGGAAGTTAGCCAATAAATCATCTGTGTTGATAGGGAACGGCCGCTCGCTTACCTCTAAGGAGCCAAGTGAAACCAGTTCTCCACTGGTTGTATCGGCGCTCAAATTTTTGAAGCTGGCGCTGACATCGTAAGAGCCACCCGGCAAATCATGGGGCAAGGCCAGATCGAAACGTTCGATGATGATTTCTCCAGGTTCCCACTGCGGGGAGACTAAGTGGCTGTCTGTGGTAAAGGTATAGTTCAAATCACCCACTGTCACGACAGGAACATAAAACGCATCTGTGCCTGTTGGGGCACGCACGGCCAGGGTCAGGGGCACAAATTGCCCGGCCGACACATCCCTTTCCGGCAAAGCAAATCCCATATACTGTATATCTTCCCAGTTTGCATTCAGGGGAGTCATACCATCTCCGAGAGATGAGTCTCCCGGTTCAACGACACGATAGAAGGGACCGGACGGCCGTAAGCGAAAACCGGCATCAACGATCTCACGCCGGTAATTGCTGAGATAAACTGGCCCGCCTGGCAGGAAATCGAAAACATTATCCAGCCAGGTCCTGGCCGTGGATACATATTCCGGGCGCACATCGGCCGGAGTAGGCCAGCGCTCTTCCACAAACTGCGTATACCACAAGGGTGTCATATGTTCCCAATCATTTAAAAGCACAGCCCCCTCATTTTGCCCGGCAAAGTGGCTGAACACTTGTTGAACGTAAGCATCCCCTTCATTGTACATGTGCAATGAGATGCGCGAGAAATTTTGCACGATTTGTAGCGCAGGTCCTAACAAAAATAAGGCAAGAGCAAGGGACAACAACCATTTTCTGGCCGGTTGTAAGGTGACCTGCAGGTAGCTGAGCAGCATGAATAGCCCGATTCCAGCGAACAGGCCGATAATCAACAAAGGGCCAAGGATGTAGGCCATGATGTCCTGGGCTTTTAAGGAGATGACGAAGGCATAATTACTCAAGAAGGCCATTGCATATAGAAGAATCAATGCCCCTGGCGCGTGGGGTGCTGTTTGTTGGTTGCTGCTCGTTAAATTTTTATGCCTGGTCCATCGTTCTAATAAAGGCCACCCAAATCCTATTAAGGCCAGGAAAATAACCGGTAATGAATACTGCAAACGCAGGATCGACCAGAAAACCAGGGCGCGTTGGGGCTGTTCCACCAATGAATAATAAGGCAATGCTTCGGTGATGCCCCGTCCCAATACATGATCGAGGAAACCATCCAGGGTGTTCATCGTCGAAGGACCGAAAGCGGGTTCCATGCTGCTGCGGATGGGAAAATACAGCCAGACGCTCAACCCCAATAAGGCTAAGGCAACCATTTTGAGCAAGGTTCGCCAATCGCGTAATATACCCGGATGCACAACCAGGATAAAAATGGCATAGGCCGCAAAAGAAAAGACGGTTAATGGATGGTGGGTAACGCCAAGCCCGGCTGAGAATGAAAAAGCGAAGAGCCAACGCTGCTCTTGACCAGGTTCAAACTTACGATCTGTATACCAGCGGGTCAAAAAGAAAAGATTGGGGGCTAAAAATGTGGCCGTGATGATATGTGGATTGGCGTGTATGGCATGCTGCCAAAGTCGGAAGCGGTAGCAACGGTAAGTGCACTAAATAGAGCGGCTAATGTTCCGTAAAGCAGAATTGTTTGGTTTGCCGATTCACTCTGAGATGCGCGGGATACAGCGCGCACAATAGCATAAACAAAAATAGCGGCAATAGTGGCCACGGTGGCAGAGAGTAGATGCATTCTCCAGGGAATATCGCCAAAAGGAACGAGTGTCTGAAATAACTTTCCCAGGAGAGTGATGAAAGCATAGCCAGGTGGGTGCGCAATGCCTAATATGTTGGCTACGAAGGTGTATTCAGTTGGATCGCCAAGCACTAATCCTTGGGCCAGGGTTAGCAGGTAAATGAGTGGGACCAGCAGCAGGATCAGGGCAATGGAGTTGGTGGTCAGATATTTACGCATGGTGAGTCAGGATGGCAGCAGAGTTTGATATACGGCCATGGTTTCCCTGGCTGCCCTTTGCCAGCTAAATTTCGCCGCTTGTTCTAATCCAAGTTGCCGGCGATGCTGGTATTCCTGGCGGTTTTGGAGCAGGCGCTTGATAACGGCCGTCATTTCTTCAACATTCATGGGATCAAAATAGGCGGCCGCCGGACCACCCACCTCCGGAAAGCTGCTGCTGTTGCTGGCTGCCACAACCTGCCCACTGGCCATGTGCTCAAGGATTGGCAGGCCAAATCCTTCATACAGACTGGGCTGCACGGCCAAATCGGCCGCGGCCAGAACTGCAGGCAGATCATCATCATCAACCCAACCCAGAGATATGACAATTTCTTGCAATCCTTCTTCATCTAATCGACGGAAAAAATCTTCATATAGCCAGCCTTTGCCACCCACCAGAACCAGCGCTATATCGGGAAATGATTGGCGCAAAGCAGGCAGGGCATCCAACAGCCGGTCCAGGTTCTTGCGCGGTTCGATGGTGCTCAAATGAATCAGGAAGCACTCCGGCAGATCGTATTTTTGTCTTACCTGCTCGATTTGTTGCACTGTTGGCGGCCGAAAAAGAGATGAGGCGGCTTCGGCCACGACATGAATTTTGGCCGGTTCAACGCCATAATAATGGATGATGTCGTTTTTGGTAGACTGGGAAACAGCGATAATGGCGTCCGATTTTTGGCAATATAAGGGCATCGCCTGGTTAAGGTACCAGAAGTTTAACCTTTTATGGTATTCAGGATACTTTTTGAATATCAAATCATGAACCGTGAGAACGGTTGGAACCCGGTGCAAGGGCAGTAGCAGGTGTTCCGTGCTGTGAAACAAAGTGGCCTGGGGAACAAGCCGGTTAAAAGCCAGGTTCATTTTCTGCCCAAGGAGAACGGCCATGCGCCACGGTTTATATCCTAAACTGACCTTCCGCAGGGGTTCTGTTTTAGGAAGGGAAGGCGGGTATCGGCCGTCCCCCCCCTGGTTGTAAAAAAAGCCAACCTGTTGAGGATACTCATGTAACATAGCCCCGGCAAGCTGCTCGCTGTAGCGCCCTAACCCGGCCCGGCTGTGTACGGCCGCAGATATATCCAGGTAGATCATGACCGGTTAGCGTGGATGGTTCTCCCACCAATCCAGGCACCACTCAACCGCTTTGGGAACACCCTGATCGAGCGGTGTTTGTGGATTATAGTCGAGTAAGGCTCTTGCTTTACTAATATTAGCCACATAATGCGTGACCTCTCCGACGCGTGAAGGCTGGATGTTAATTTTTGGTTTGACGTCTAGTGTCCGGCCGATCAGTTCAGCCATCGCCATCAACGTTTGGCCTTGACCGTAGGCAAGATTGATGGTTTGATTGGCTTCCTTGTCGCTCTTCAGCAATTTGATGCCGCCAATGACGCCGCTGACGCAATCGTCGACGTAAGTGAAATCCAAAATTTTATCTTTGCCGTAAATGATGATTTCCTGGCCCCGGTTGATCTGGTCAATGAATTTGGGGATAACCCGGGACATACGCCGTAGATCGTTGTCATAACGGCCGTATACATTGCTGAAGCGAAATACCAGGTAGCGCAGATCATAGCATTGCGCATAGGAGTAAATCAGCGCCTCTCCGGCGATTTTACTGGCCGAGTATGGGCTTTCCGTGAAAGCGAAATCAGCATAGGATTCTTCAGTAATATAGCGGTGAATATCGCCGTAGACCTCACGTGAGCTGGAAAAAATGACCGGCAGCCTATTCATCCGGCAAAACTCTAGGACATTGTAGGTCATGGTGATATTTTCCAGGGCACGGTGCGGTTTCTGCACCAATTCATGAACTTTTGCATGGGCAGCAAAGTGGATCACGACATCCAGATCCTCCGGATAAGAAGCGTGTCCCAGCCCTCCCTCATGAGCCGTGAAGGGGGAGCTTAAATCTTGCAATAAGGTTTGGATGCGATCGGTCCAGGGGTTAGGCCGGATGTCAACCCCAAAAACGGTATGCCCTAGATTTTGCAAGCGTAGTCCCAGATTTGTGCCGATTTGGCCACTGGAACCGGTTATTAGTACGCGCATGTTATTGAATCCTTCCCTATAAATATAATAAATGTGACAGTCACTTAATTGATGACGCAAAGATTCAAGTGACTGTCGCGTTTAAGGAATTTTGCGGATTGTAGGATGTTAAACTGGAAACGCAAAAACGGCCGCTCGCTTATGATTGGGGCGTGAGTAAAACCTTAAATGCAAAACGAGGTAAGGCCAGCATACGTCGCCAGCGCCATGGTTCGCGAATCAGCCGGTACAGCCATTCCAGGCCAAGGTTTTGCAGCCAGCGCGGCGCCCGCTTAACCTTGCCGCTGATGAAATCGAGCGAGCCGCCAACACCCATCGCCAGGCGCACGTGGGGCAGCGTCGTGCGATTGCGGGCAATCCATTTATCTTGCTGGGGAGCGCCATAGGCAACGAACAGCATTTGTGCTCCACTTTTATTGACTCGTACCAAAATATCCTCGTTTTGAGCCGGATCGGGGGAACCGGCAAAGGTGCCGGCGATGACCAATTCGGGATATTTTGCTTGCAAAACGGCCGCTGCCTTTTCGGCGATTCCTGCTCCGGCCCCAAGAAGAAATAAGGACCAGTTATTTTGAGCAGCTATTTCAGCCAGGTTGTATGCCAACTCTGAGCCAGGCACGCGTTCGGGCAGTGGTGTTCTTTTCCAACGTGAAGCCCAAACCAGGCCTATGCCGTCAGGGATACACAGGTCAGCTTGCCACAAAACTTCCCGGAATTGCTCATCTTGTTGAGCAGTCATAACAAACTCAGGGTTAGTTGTGGCGATTTGATGCAGTCGCGGTTCGGCCATGAAGTATGACACCTGCTCCAAGACTTCGGCCATCGTAACGACATGGACGGGCGTATTAAGCAGGGTAATGGCGGATGTTGGGATTATTTTCATTAAATTTTCAACCGTGCCGGAGGGAGATTCACCTCATCATCATGACCATTTTATTAGATTTTTACGGCCTTGACATGATTATCAAGGATACTTGTTATATGCGAGAACTAAATGAGTTGGCTATGCCGGATGGCAATAAAGCGCCGAACGAATCATCCGGCAAATCTTTGAATGGTGGGATTTCCAGGCGGGATTTTTTGAAATTGTCCGCTATTTTGGCCGGCAGCACGGTGTTGATGGTCAATGGCTGTAGTTACCTGGAGCAATTAAATCCCCAGTTAGATTTCGGTATACCCCCGATTCCACCGGAATTTAGACGCTTTGTGCTGACCCGCGTTGAGCCTGGCCTTCAGCGTCCGAGAATTACAGAGATTGCTTTAGGTTCGCAGCATCAAAATTTACAGGTTTCACTTCTGGCTTATGACCATGCTGAAGTTCAATTTTTTGAGACCATTCAGGAAGTTTTAGATACTTATAATGGACTAGAACAGATTGAACTTCGCTGGATTGACTAAAGTATTTAAATCTGCTGCCAACGGCCGATCGGTATAGATCTGCCAATACCGCCTCTGTTAAAAGCCCTTCTGCTGTTATGAAAAATTTTGAGGATTACCAGGAATTAGTTCAGTGGTTGGCAGACAAAAAAATTCAATATAAAAAATGGGGGCAGGGTGAGTCGAAGACGATTGATAATCTATGGCAAGAGTATGTGCATGGTGAAAGTTCGTTTTACGACAATCCACCAGGAAGAGTCGTCGAGATCGTGCAGATCATCATTTTACGAGATCAAAAGATTCTATTAGAAGTGGAACAGGAATTTGTGGACGGTCGCCGGCGCTCACGCAACAGACCACCTTCTGATAAGATAAAACCGGGAGAGGATATTCATAAAGCCGCCTTGCGCTGCCTGTATGAAGAACTTGGATTGAACCCTGGGCAAATTACCATTGATAATGATTCTTATAAAGAGAAACAAAAAACCATTGATTCCCCATCTTATCCTGGTTTGATTTGTCATTTCACCGTGCACCGGGTAAAAGCAGCGGTCCAGGGTTTGCCGGCCGAGCCATTCTGGCGAGAAAACATGGCCGCCGGCGATGGAGACCCGGTTCAGCGTCATTTATGGCAATGGATCGACGTCGAGAGAAAATGATCATTACAAATTTTCACGGATCGCGCTAAAAGATAATCCGGTTGCGATCAGTCCCCAAATGCCAAATCCAATCATCCAGACCATTTCTTGAATATGCAGCAACACCGCATAAGCGGTGAGCAGTTCCGGGTTAAAGTCCAGTGCGGATAGCGGCAGGACAACGGAGGCGTGGAAAAGACCGGGCTGTGTGGGTGCTGAGGGCGGAGAAAGGGCTAAGGCACCCAGGGAAATGGCCAATCTTTTCTGGATTGGCAGATCGAGTTGCAGGGCTTCCAGGGTCACATAGAAAAACCCCCAAAAAATTGCCCAGGTCAGGATTGAATAAAAAAGAACCAGACCGAACTGCCGCGGATTGGAAATGCCTTTAAGGTTGTCCAGCAGATCAGAAATGGAATGGCGCGCACTCTCAGGGCTGATGCGAGGAATTTTGCTCAGCAGAGCCGAACCTTTTTCCAGGGTAAATTCCTGATGGTTGACCAGCCAGGCAATCATCCCAAACCCTAACACTAGAAATGCCACACCACCCACAACCGATCCGGCCGATATTTCAAGGCCAATGCCAATAAAGATGGCAACGACAAAAACAAGCAAACGCATTAACTGCTCAAAGAGACGCTCAACGACGACGCTTGTTGTGGTTTCCGTGTAGGATACGGCCGTGTTGCGGCCCATGACCAGGATGCGGATCACCTCTCCCGCGCGAAATGGAATAATGATATTGGCGGCGTGTCCCAGGTTGGCGGCATGAAAGGTGAACATAAGAGGGGGTTTGTTGCCTAGCAGCGCGCGCCAACGCACAGCATAGGCAACCAGGCTGACAATCAGCAGAGCCGAAGCCAAAGCAATATAGCGCAAGTCAGCGGCCAAAAGCTGGCTGATGACCAACTCAATATCAACCAGGATTACAAAGAGGGCAATAATGGCGACGATCACTAATAAGATAATGATCGCCTGTCGCCGATTGCTGCTATTTTGATTATCCATTAAGTTGGGGCAACTCGCTTTTGCAACGGATTTTTATCGGTGAGCTACCATTCCTGGCGGTTGATCAGAAAAATCTGGGTTTTCCCCATCAGGGTCGCATACGGTTCAGTGTACGTGGGAAGGGGCTGGTTTCACGCACATGGTCAATACCGCAAATCCAGGCCACTGTTCGCTCCAGGCCCAAACCAAATCCACTGTGCTGCACACTGCCAAAGCGGCGCAAATCCAGGTACCATTGGTAATCTTCGATATTCAGGCCATGCTTTTCAATGGCAGCAATCAACTGATCGGGATCGCTCATTCGCTCGCTGCCACCCGTGATTTCGCCATATCCTTCAGGAGCGAGCAAGTCTACGCTTTTACAGACTTCTGGCCTGCCCGGCCAGGGTTCCATGTAAAATGCTTTGACCTGGGTTGGATAGCCATAAACAAAGAGTGGTCTGTCAAACTGCCTGGTCAGTTCCGTCTCATGTGGTGAACCAAAATCGCTGCCCCATTCAATTTCTAATTCCTCTTTCAAGGTCGGGTCGTCTGTAGATTCGCGAATGGCGGCGATACGCTCTAGTGCTTCATCGTAGCTGATACGGGGGAAAGGCGGCCGAATATTTTCCAGTTGGCCGATGTCGCGTTCCAACAACTCCAATTCCGGACGGCGCTTTTCCAGGACCGTTTGCACGATACTGCTGATAAACTGCTCCTCAAAGTCGATCAAATCATCCATATCGTAAAAAGCCATTTCCGGTTCCACCATCCAAAACTCAGTTAAATGGCGGCGCGTTTTGGATTTTTCGGCGCGAAATGTCGGGCCGAAGCAGTAGACCTTGCCGAAGGCCATGATATTGGCCTCGTTGTATAGTTGGCCGGTTTGGGCCAAGTAAGCTTTCTCATCAAAGTAATCGAGTTCAAATAAGGTGCTGGTTCCTTCAGCGGCCGAAGGCGTGAGGATCGGTGTGTCGATATTAACGAATCCTTGTTCATCCAAAAAATCAATGATGGCTCGTTTGACGGTTGTACGAACGCGCAAGATGGCCCATTGCAAGCTGGAACGCAGCCATAAATGGCGATTATCCATCAAAAACTCAACACCATGCTCTTTGGGTGTGATGGGGTAATCGACGGCATCTTGCAGCACAGTTACTTCTTCGATTCCGACTTCATACCCGCCGGGAACGCCGGGGGCGCGCTTATTGGCCCGCACGGTTCCACTGACAATGAGGGAGGATTCCTGTCCCAGTCGCTTAATATCTTCAAACAGTTCGTCGCCAACTTCAGGACGGTAAGCGACGCCCTGAACGATGCCCGTGCCGTCGCGCAGGCGCACGAACATCAGCTTGCCTTTGCGCGTGAGGGCATAAAGCCAACCTCGAATGGTGACGAGCCGGCCGTCATAATCGGCGACATTTTCAATTTGTATTCGTTCGGTCATGCATTTCTCCATTTGCAAGAGACCAACCCATCCGGTGGTTGGAATCTTTTATATAACATATGAGTATAACAAAAAACAGGGTGGGGGTTTAATCAATGACGGAACAGTCGCCAGCGCATGCCCGGGCGGTGTAAATAGGCCATTGTTTCGCTTAAGCGCATCGGCCGAAAGCCAAAATGGCGGCGAACGGCATCCAAGTCAGTCACTTCGGGGACAAAAAAGCGATCAACAAAGAAACGGCTAACCGCCGGCCAATACCACCAGCCAGAGAGCAGGGAAGCCGACGGCCGCAGCAAGGCCAGGGGAAGTTTGGCTCGAATGCGCTTGACCCCTTCTACGGACAATATTTGAGAGACCAGTGATTGGTAGCGAAAGCGTTCATCCCCACCCAGGGTCAGGGTTTTATTGATCACATCCGGTCTTTCCAGGCAGGCGACCAGGCAGCGTGAAAAGTCCTCCACCCACAGCGGCTGCATGGCGATTTCTCCACCGCCGGGCAGCCACACGAAAGGCCAGCTCCACAACGCTAAACCCAGGATAATTTCTGTGAAGCGGTCGCCCAGTCCAAACAGCGTGCTGCTGCGAAGAATGGTGTAGGAGAGGCCGCTGCTGCGCAGCAGGCGCTCAACTTCCCCCTTGGCGTGCAGCAAAGGATGGACGGAGTTGGCGTCTGCGCCAATGCGGCTGGGAAAGATGATGGTTTTGACCCCCGCCCGCCGCCCTTCCTCGATTAAACTGCGCGTGCCGTCTATGTCTACGTGGCGTAGGAGCCTTGTCCGGCCGCGCGCTTCGGAACCCGCGAGATGAAAAACAATTTCTACACCGGGTAGATGTTTCCTCAGATCGGCTTGAGCATTGATCCGCCCTTCGTAGGCCTGCCATTCATAGCCGTTGAGAGTCAGGGCGTTGGTTAAGGAACGACCGATAAAACCACTGGCCCCGGTCACTAAAATCATGACCTGAGCTTACCAAATCGGGTTCAAGCGGTCCAGCCGGATTTCGGCAACTCGTCTAAAAACAGCACGTGCGAATATCGACAAGTTCGTCGATATAAGGTATGATTTTTTCCTTTACCTCGTTTTCGTCCATATTCATGACCTTGAAAGTGATAATGCGATTCGAGGTGGCATCACCGGCAAATTGACTAAATGCCAAAAACTCACCACCGGCTTCAGCGATGGCGTGGGTCAGGATATCCAATTCACCCAGCTTGTCAGGCACAAGGGCGGTCACGCGAACACCGTCTTGCTGTGCGCCCATCAGTTCCAGGAAAATGCGGAAGAGATCGGTTTCTGTGATTAAGCCAACGACATATCCATTGCTCATCACCGGCAAACCCCCGATCTTATTGGCAGCCATGAGATAAGCCGCCTCTTCGATGGGGGTGTCCTCGTTGATCGTGATCACATCCTTGGTCATCACTTCTCCGACGGTGATTCGTGCCAGCAAGTAATTCAATTCCCAAACGCTCAGGGAGGTGGCATCAGATGGGGCGGCATTGAGTAGATCCTTGTCGGAAATAATACCTACCAGCCTGCCATCTTTCATGACCGGTGTACGGCGGATGCCTTTGCTTTTCATCAAGTCCAGGGCTTCCATTATAGGCATGTTCGGTTCAATGGTGATCACGGGGGAAGACATACGCTTTTTAACTAACATCAATAGCTCCTTTAATTTTAAAATTGATATAGGACCGGCGGCAATTATGGGGCGACCCAACCGGTCCGGCTAGCGTTACCAAAATCATCTATTTTTTTTACTCATTTGTCTAGTGACAAAGATCCTGTTTTCGAGGTGATGAAAAACCTATTTTGGACAAATTTTTCAGCTATAATCTGAAAAATGAGTGAAATCAAACCCGGCCAAGATTCTACGTTAACTGTTTGTTATTTCGGAACCTATCGTGCCAATTATACACGCAATCAGATCTTAATCGCTGGTTTGCATGCCCAGGAAAGTGTGCGGGTCCTGGAGTGTCACGCGACGCTCTGGCATGGAATAGAAGACCGGGTGGAACAGGCCAGCGGTGGCTGGCGCAATCCGCGTTTTTGGGGCAGGGTAATGAAAACATATTGGCAATTATTTCGATCACACAACAAAATCGGAGAATATGATGTGATGCTCATCGGCTATCCGGGACAGTTCGACAGCTACCTGGCGCGCCTGCTCACCTGGTGGCGTAGAAAGCCGGTTACCTTGGACATCCTTATGTCACTACACCTGGTCGCCGAGGAGCGGGGGCTGACAACGAAAAGTCCCTGGACCGGCCGGCTAGTTTTCCAATTGGAAAAATGGGGATTGAAGCTGCCGGATCTGCTGCTCTCGGAAAACAGCGCCTATGAGGGCTATTACTGTCAAAAATATAACCTTTCAACAGACAAATTTGAACGTGTGCCTCACGGCGCCGACGAGCGCGTTTTCCATCCTCGCCCAATTGAACTGGACCCGAATGCTTTTCGTGTGACATACCACGGTACTTATCTACCCTCTCATGGAATGGATGCGATCATTGGCGCAGCGATCCTATTGCAGGAACAAGAAGGCATCCATTTTCATTTCTTTGGCAACGGTCCTGAGAAAACGCGAATTCAGGAAATCGCCGCCGAAGAGGGATTAGACAATGTCACCTTTCATGGTTTTGTCAGCCAGGAAGAGCTGCTCGATAACCTGGCCCGGTCTCATATTTGCTTAGGGGTGTTTGGCGAAACAAAACAATCCCACTTTACCATTCAAAATAAAGTGTGGGAGGGCTTGGCCATGGGCAGAGCCGCCATTTCTGGGGATTCAAAGATCGTTCGCGAATCCTTAAGGGATGGGGAGGAGATTTATCTGGTCGCGAGGAACGATTCCCAGGCCCTGGCCGAGGGCATCTTGACCTTAAAAGCGGAACCGGAATTAAGAGAGCGGATGGCCCAGGCCGGGCATGAGCGATATCTAAAAGGCAATTCTATTGTGGCTATTGGAGCGGCAACGGAAAAAGCACTGAGGACGCTGCTTTAGTGGTTTGTTTTCTAAACAAGTCATGTGACAGTCACTTTGGTTATCATTTGAGTAGCAATACGGATGATAAAGTGACTGTCACATTTGAATAACTAGGGAATTTTCAGCTTTAAGCTGCCCGCAGCCGGCGGCAATATCAATCCCTCGACGCTGGCGCATAGTGCTGGGCAGGTTGTATTGTCCTAATATGACCTGGAATTTTTTGGCCGCTTCGGTCTGCGTCGGCCGTCCATCGTAACCACTTGTTGGATTTAAGGGAATCAGATTGACATGAGCATCCAGGCCTTGCAGCAAACGGCCGAGCGCATGCGCCTGTTCGGCCGTGTCATTTTCGCCATCGATCAGCGCCCATTCAAAGAAAATACGGCGATTGCGCTTGGCAATATAATAACGGCAGGCATCGATCAGTTCATGCAAAGGCCAGCGCCGGGCAGGAGGTACAAGTGCCTGTCGTT
Organism: Anaerolineae bacterium; assembly: GCA_028277515.1. The sequence continues at coordinate 8,030 of JANQGC010000192.1, read as the reverse complement.
CGGCATCGGTCGCCCCATGCAGACTGACCGCCAGGCGAAACAGCCGATCTTCATCGGCCAGACGAATGATGCCGGGCACCAGGCCCACGGTGCTCAAGGTAATATGCTTGGGAGCAATGGCCAGACCTTTGTGATCCATAATGATATCCATTGCTTTCATCGTGGAATCGTAATTGTGCAGCGGTTCGCCCATGCCCATGAGCACCACATTGCGCAAAGACTCCCCTTGTTGTTGTAAGACGCGCTGGGCATGCAGCACCTGGGCCACGATTTCGCCAGGTCCGAGATGGCGCATAAAGCCCATTTGCCCTGTGGCGCAAAACACACAGCCCATAGCACAGCCTACCTGTGTGCTCACGCAGGCTGTCGCCCGGCCTTTAAAAGCCATTAAAACCGTTTCCACAGTTTGACCGTCGTCCAGGCGGAGCAGATATTTACGGGTGAAGCCGTCGCTGCTGTCGGTCGCAATCTGGATTGACGGAATTTGCAGAGTGCTTCGGCCGTTGAGCCGGTTCAAAAAATCGGGGCGCAGATCATTAATCCGGCTGATAGTTGGTACCAAATCCTGGTACAAAGCCTCCCAAACTTTGTCCGTATAATAGTCAGAATAACCCCATCCCGATAATAACTGGCTCAATTCAGGATAGGTGAGATCATAAAGGTTGATAGGCTTCAGATCATTGACTAGTTGCATAGGCGCGATTGTAACCAGATGATGGGGAGATGTCACATCACTTTATTTATTCATCGCTATATTGCCTAATATGGTTTTTTTCTAAACAATTTAAGTCAAGTGACAGTCACTTTGGCCAATATTTGAATGGCAACACAGGGAATAAAGTGACTGTCACTTGATAGGATGATATGAATGAAATAACGATAATAGGTGACGAGCAGCAAACAGGGGCTTACTTGTTGCGGATCAATGTGGCGAGTGATTTAGAGTTGTCCTTCGGCCGTTTCCAGGGCGGCAAACCATTTAATCTACCGCAGGGTAATTACATTTATGTCGGCTCGGCGATGGCCAAAAAAGGTTCCATGACCCTGGCCCGGCGCCTGACGCGGCACGCATCCCGGCATGATAAAAATCGGCCGCAGTTCATTCTCCCCTGGCTGTTGGCTGCCTTAAAGGGAGCCGGCCTTGGCCCGCCAGATTTACAGCCGTCGGTCCAGAAATCGTTATTTTGGAATGTTGATTTCTTGTTGGAAGAAATAGATGTAACGCTGACTCATGTGCTTGTCGTGCGTTGCGGTAATTATTTGGAAGATTTCCTTGCCGGCCATTTGATCATTCAACCGGGCTGTTTTGTGCCGGTCAAGGGACTGGGTGCTCATGACAAGCGTGGGCAAACGCACTTGCTTGGCTTTTTGAGAATAGACGATGTGTGGCGGCGGCTGCCGCAGGATTTTACCGCTTATTTGGCCTGATTTTCCAAACGGATAAGGTAATCAAAGCCAGGACAATGAGCAAAAGCGGGATGGTGAAGTTGAAATCCTCGCTGGCGGACAGTTCCTGAAGGGAGACGGCCGTTGGGTTCAAATAATAGTTCCAACCGCAAAATTGTCCGTCTTTGGGCACGACGACGGCCGTAAAGTGCATGTCCAGAGGATACCATTTCTTAGGGTCTTCCCCATTCCATTCCCAGTTATTGTAATCACTCACCGGTTCGCCGCTGTTGTTTTTAACAGCCACACCTGTGCGGAAGCGCGCGCGGGTCCAATCAATCAGATTGCCATCCTTCTTCCACATATTCTGTACTTCACGGGACCAGGTGGCGATATTATCTGCCTCACCCCTTATCGACTGCTGCGGGCCACAGTTTTCCAGCCCGAATTTGTACTTTGCATTCGGTGTTTCCGGCTGCCAAAAGCATAGCTGCAAGCGCATATCTTGCGCCTGGGGCTGCCGTTTGATCTCCACTCGGTAATAAAGCGTTCCATTGGCGTAATCGATCGGCTGGGTCCAATCGAAATTGTTGATTGGGGGCTGCTGTCGTGGGAACCCACGGTCAGATTCGGTCACAAGTTCATCCCATTCAAAGGCCAGGATTCCGCACTCTTCCTGGGCGACTACGCTCTCCACCGGCCATTCAAGTGTGATGAAGAGGCTTAAAAGAATTATGATCATCCACAACCCGATCTTTCCCGACCCGAATGGGTTGGCATTCGATTGTTTCTGTTGTTTGTTAGGGGGCATCGGCTATCCTCTTTCGTGCAATCGCTTCCGCAAGATATCAGGGTAAGCGTAGCTGAAAGGGGGGCCTTATGACATTAATTGAAGGTGAAATTATTGAAAAGAGGAGGAGAAAAAGTTGTATCGCTCACCCGATAGATGAGCGATACAAGGCTTATTTTCTCAAATCATAAACAAAGGGGAAAAGGGCGACGGGTATCAGCTTCATATGCTGTTTGGCAAAAGGAATGCCGACAATGGTAATAGCCAGAATCCCCGCGGATACCAGGTGGGCAACTGCAATCTCCCAACCAAATAATAAAATCCAGATAATGGTGAAGACCAACTGGAAACAGCCACCGCTGGAATTGGTTTCAACCACGCGCTTACCAAAGGGAGCCATAGTGGCCACGCCTAAGCGAATCGATTTTTGACCAAAGGGAATACCGATGATGGTTAGCATCAGCAAAAGACCACCTATTATATAGCCCAAGCCGGCGATGAAACCACCGAAAATTAACCAAATAATGTTACCCAAAAGACTCACGTTATTCCTCCAAATGAGCGTAATTATTGTGTTGCTAAAATTTGACAACTTGTTATTAAATGGTTTTCCTCACTATTCATGTGAAAAGTTGTCAAATTTCTCCTTAAAATTCATTTTCATCACTTATCAATACGGTAGATTTGTTTTCTTGTTGCTTTGATGGGCGGGGTCTAATGAAATTCTTGCGTACAGGGCATGCACAACGCTTGCCCGGCTATGATTGCTATGGTACTTTAACCACGAATTCAAGCCAATAAAAAGTTATGTGATATCTCATTGCGTTATTAAAAAGATGCTTTACAGAGAAACTCTATGGGACACTTAAATCCAAATATTCCTTCACCGGAACTTGCCAGGTTAATGACCCAGGCTGCCGGAAGGATGTCCGATTATTCCTTGAAACTACTGACACCGCAGTTGCTGCTGCGCGTGTTTTTACAGGTAAAAGAATCGGCCGCTGCGCAAATTCTCGAACAACTACACAGCCAACGTGGCGCTGACCTGGATGACCTGGTGCGACGGGTGGAAATGATGGCGCGCAGCAATAAAGGGCGAGATGCCGACTTCGATTTTACAGATGATTTCGGCGAGGATATTCCCCTTGACGAAGAAATGTTGGTCGTGATCGATGAAGGACTAACCATCGCCCAGGCGCGGGAGGAATTAAAAGTGAACAGTGGCCATGCCCTGGCAGCGATGGCCCAGCCGAATGTGACCACTTTTGCCGTGCTACAGCGGGCGGGCGTGACCGGCGCAGCGGTTACGGCTTTGTTGGATGAATTTGCCGCCGTGGATGGACAGCAGATTATTCGTGATTATGTGCAAGAGGCGCGGGATGGGGAGGCCACGGCCGTTTACCAGCGGGAAAACCTCCTACAAGATTTAATCGGCCTGTTAGCTCTTGCCCAGCAGCGCCATGTGATCCTGGTTGGCCCGGAAGGGGCGGGCAAGCGAACCCTGGTCTATAGCCTGGCTCAACTATTGGCTGAAGGCAAAGGTCCACCCGATTTGCGCTCGCTGGTGCAGATGAATGAGACGGCCTTACTGGAAAATCCGCTGGCAACGATGCGAACGGCCCTGCGTAGGGCAAGCGGTGGGGTGCTGCTTGTACCCAATATCGGCCGCTTTTTCGCCGACCGGTTGCGCGCTCCCTTTCCCCAGGACATCAATCGCGAACTGCATAAAGCCCTACTTAATTCTGAACAGGTGATCATCGGCACCACAACCCTGGCCGGTTATGATCGGCTGCAGCGCGAACAAATTGTCCGCCGGAACACGCAGCGCCTGGATGTGTCACCGGCCACTAGAGATGAAAGCGTGGCTATCCTGACCTATCACAAGCAGCGTCTTGAACAAGAATATGAGGTTGAGGTGCGGCGTGAAGCCCTGGAAACGGCCGTGAACCTGGGCGGGCAGTATATCAAGACGATTGCTCTGCCGGCAGCGGCCGTCCAACTGGCTGACCGATCTTGCGCCCTGGTGCGTATGGTGACCCAGAAGCATATGGCCGGCCTGCCGCAGGTGGCGGCCGACGGTGCCGTAGACAATGAGGATGTCATGGTCGCGGCCAGCATCATGACCAAAATCCCGGTGTCCAAACTGGATGAGGATGAGCAGAGTAAATATGCGGGCATGGCCGGGCGGCTACATGAGCGTATCATTGGCCAGGAGGAAGCGGTATTGGCCGTCAGCCGGGCAGTGAAAACAGCCCGTGTGGGCTTGCGCGACCCAAAACGGCCGATCGGCTCTTTTCTTTTCTTAGGTCCCAGCGGGGTGGGCAAAACGGAACTGGCCAAGGCGCTGGCCGAATTTATGTTTGGTTCAGAGGATGTGATGCTGGTGCTGGACATGAGCGAATATCAAGAGGAGGCCAGTGTCAACCGATTGATCGGCGCTCCACCCGGTTACGTCGGGTATGAAGGCGGGGGTCAACTGACCGATTATATGCGCGAAAATCCTTATACCGTGGTGTTGCTGGACGAAATTGAGAAAGCGCATCCGCGCGTGTTGGATGTCTTGCTGCAAGTCATGGATGAAGGGCGGTTGACGGATGGGCAGGGCAGGCTGACCACCTACAGTCAAACGGTGCTTATCATGACCAGCAATTTGGGAGCACGGTTTATGCTGGTTCCGGTGATTGGCCCGCGGGAAAGGGACGCGGTCATGGGTGAGGTGCGTCGTTTTTTCCGGCCGGAATTCTTGAATCGCCTGGATGAGGTGATCCTGTTCCATCAACTGAATGAGCCGCAGCTAGCCCAGATCCTGGACCTGATGCTCAAGAAAGAAAAGCGCCTGGCTGCCGGCCAAGGGATTGACTTGTCACTCTCGGATGAGGCCAAACGGTGGCTGCTTGCCCAAAATGATCAACCGGAATTCGGCGCACGGCCGCTGCGGCGGATCATCGCTCGAAATTTACGCGAACCCTTAGCCGACTTTTTGCTGTCCCAAAAATCAAATGGTGAGAAGATCAGTGTTCTTGTGGATATTGGTGATGATGATTTACGCTTTGATATGGGATAAAAAAATGAGATGACCCGTAAGCGGGCGCTTAGGGGCCATCTCTGGGGGGGAGCCACGTTCAGTTTAACACAAAATGATTGAATCGCAAATGAGAATTTTCCCATTTGTCTAAGATGGCCGTTTATTCTAACTGCTGGCGTAAGGCTTGTGGTTCCGTCACCGGCAGTTGACAGACGAAGCGCCGGCAAACGTAAGCCGCGGGCTGATTGTTGATCTGCGAACGATTGTGCATCAGCGGGATTTGGCCGGAACCATCCCCGGCAGCAACGACCAGATTGGGCCGGTAATTCTCATCAATCACGGCAGCCAATGCTCCCAGCTGCGCATCTTTTATACTACCGGCAATGGCCACCTCTTTGGGTTCACCGAGAATAAACGTTGCCGCACATAGCCAATGGGCGAATCCGGTCGGATATTGGGTCAAGGCTTGCTGCAGGCCGGCAACAGTTGATTGCGCGATATCCCAGTATTCTCCATTTCCTTCATATAGAGACAACTTAAGCAGGACATGGGCAGCCATGCTGTTGGCGCTGGGGGTGGCGTTGTCTTGAATTTCTTTGGGCCGGTAGAGTAGGTCTTCATGGTCGTCGGCCGTGTCGAAGAAACCACCGTTTGCTTCATCGCCAAAGTGATCGAGCATTTGCTCAGTCAGTTCTTTTGCCCACGTATACCAGCGTTCATCGAAGGTCGTCTGATAAAGGGCCAATAGACCGTCGGCCAGATAAGCATAATCTTCTAAATAGCCGTTGTATTTTGCTTCCGTGCCGTCTTTCCAGGTGCGCAGGAGACGGCCGCTTTCCAGGCGCAAGCTGGGATGCAGGAATTGGGCGTTTTCTACGGCAATTTGGGTGTAGTCATCACGTTTGAGCACCCGGCCTGCTTCGGCGAAGGAGGCCAGCATCAGACCGTTCCAGGCGGTTAAAATCTTGTCATCCAAACCGGGCCAGATTCTCTCCTTTCTGACCTGGAATAAGATTTGTTTAGCGGCCGTTATGCGTTTTTCTAATTCCCCCGGCGCTAAATTGAACTCGGCTGCAATGGCATCTGGCGAGCGCGGCACATTAAGGATGCTCTGCCCTTCCCAATTTCCTTCCGGCGTGACATCGTAATAACGCATGAACAGATCCGTGTCCGGACCAAGATGTTGCTGAATCTCGGCGGCATCCCAAATATAAAATTTCCCTTCCTCTCCTTCGCTATCCGCGTCGTAGGAACTATAAAAGCCACCGGAGGAATGGCGCATTTCGCGGATGACAAAATCTAAAGTTTCCTGCACAATACGCCGGTATAAAGGTTTTTTTGTCACCTGGTAGGCATGTAGATAAACCCGGCTGAGCAAGGCATTATCATAAAGCATCTTTTCAAAATGGGGAACCAACCAATGCTCATCCGTCGCGTAACGGGCAAAACCCCCGCCAAGTTGATCGTACATACCGCTATAAGCCATTTTTTGCAGGGTCAGTTCGGCCATATGTAAGGCCATTCCATCAGCGCGGTCCAGGTAAACGCGTAACAAGAACTCGATGGTCATTGAGGGAGGGAATTTTGGCGCTCCGCTAAATCCGCCTTCTCTGGAATCGAATTTGCTCAATATTGTGCTTAAGGCCTGGTCTATGAGGCTCTCATTTAAAGTACCGGCTGATTGAGCTGGCAAAGCGGTTTGGCTCAAATGGCCGGCGATGCCGGAAGCGCTGTTCTCAATTTCGTCCCGCCGGGTGGTCCAGGCCTCGCCGATGCTGGTTAACAGTTGTGGAAAGCTGGGCATGCCGTAGCGGGGAGTTGGTGGGTAATAGGTTCCACCGTAAAAGGGTTTTCCCTCAGGGGTCAAGAAGACGGTCATAGGCCAGCCACCTTGCCCGGTTAAAGCCTGGACGGCGCTCATGTATATGCTGTCCAGATCCGGCCGTTCTTCCCGGTCGACTTTTATATTGATGAAATGTCGGTTCATCAAAGCTGCTGTTTCTTCATCTTCAAAGGATTCATGAGCCATGACATGACACCAGTGACAGGCGGCATAACCGATGCTGAGCAAAATCGGCTTATCTTGCACCCTGGCTTCTCCCAAGGCTTCTTCGCCCCAGGGATACCAGTTGACGGGATTATCGGCGTGTTGCAAAAGATAGGGACTGGATTCGTTACTTAATTTATTGGTCATGATAAAGCAGCTTGTAATGATTGTACGAACGCGGCGGCAGCGGTTGGTTTATCATCGGCAGCGTCTGCGGTATTGATCAGCGCGCTGCCAACAATGACGCCATCAGCCAATCCGGCCACAGACCCCGCTTGCTCGGGCGTGCTGATGCCGAAGCCGATGGCCAGAGGGATATTAGATTGAGCGCGCACCCGTTCTACAAAACCGGCGAGATCGCTGTGTAAGGATGATCGCGCACCGGTTACGCCGGTCACGCTGACCAGGTAGATAAAACCCTGGGCTTCCTGGGAAACGTGAGCGATACGCTGGGGACTGCTGGTCGGCGCTAGAAAGTAAATATATGCCAGCCCTTCGCGATTAATGAAGTTTTGGATTTCACCGGCTTCTTCCGGCGGCAAATCGGGGATAATGAAGCCCTGAACACCCGCTTCTTTGGAGTCCGTGACATAATTTTCCAACCCATAAGCCAGGGCAGGGTTATAGTAGCCCATCAGGCAGAAAGGGGTGCCGACACCACGATGGCGCAGTTCTTGGACCATTTCCAGACAGCCGGCAAGGGTTGTGCCTTTTTCCAGGGAGACCTGCGTGCTGTGTTGGATGGTGGGACCGTCAGCCAAAGGATCGCTGAAGGGCACACC
>JANQGC010000183.1 GCA_028277515.1 Anaerolineae bacterium | reverse complement strand
AAGGGCGGAACGGCAAGAGAGGAGGCGGTAAATTTGCCACCGGCTATCTCCTTAGGGTCAAAGGTAATGGCGAATTGTTCACCGGCGGCGCGATAGAGCATGGAAATTGGGTGGGCGACCGCTTCATGGCGAGCCAGCTTGTTGCAAATGGCCGGCAGCCCTTCCGGGTTGCCCGCACCGACAATCACACCGTCCACCCCGGCCAGGATGGCGCCATAGAGCACGTAAATTAAGGGCAGTTCAATCTTGTTCAAAAAGTTGATAAAGATTTTGCCGGAATGTCCTTCTTTGGCCAGCCATACTTCGGCAAAACCGGTGGCGATGAGCAGTTCGATAATGTCGTCGTCCAGCTTGAGGGGGACGGTTGTCGATGTGTCTTGTGTTATGGGAAGGGATTGACGGCCGTCCAAGGTGCGTACCCTGTGCATTGGAGCGCTGCGAAAGCGGTCTAATGGTCCCTTACCACCAGGGATAAAATACTTATTACAAATGGATTGGCCGGTTGTGGTTCCAAATCGTTCGTCCAATGCTTTTAGGGCGCGCCTGGCGTGCCCTCCGGGGTCGCCGAGTTGCAGCAGGCGCACATAGACGACATCAAGCGCCGTGCCGGAAACAGTGCCGGCCGTCACGCCGGGTCGCTCATTGGCTACAGTTTTGGCTAAACGCCAGTTGGATACATACACGCCCATGCCTCCCTGGATTAGCTTAATTTTATTTAGTTGTGTCATTTGAAGGCTGCCTTGAGCTAAATTGCTCGATAGATGCCAGTATGTGGTAGGAAGTAAACCCCATAGAGAGGGATGGCTGTTGAAATAATGATGTTCTTCAATAATAAGCCGCTCTCATCCCGGCTTGATGCTCGATTATAGTATAACGGATTGTTTGGTTAAGTAAACAGTCAAAATACACGAAAAAATTTTGTGAATTATGAGCTAAATCGCGGGTATATTAGCCAATTTGTAATATAATGTCTCATAATTCTGTCCATTAAATCATTTCAATGCAGTGTATCGTATAGGATATTAAGTAAACGTGTCCCAGTTGCGCCATTTTGTTTTGCTGATCTTGTGCGGGTCGGTCCTGTTACTTATATCCACTTTTGCGACTGGTGTGACGGCCGATGCTGACCCCGGTCCGCTAACACCGACTTATTTCGTCCACTTGCCCGTGGTCAACACACCGCAAACAATCACCAACTGCCGTTATGGAGCGACTATCCGCCAAAAAAATATTGATGGCTATTGGCTGCCCACCCTGGGCACCGGACACTATATCAATTTCACAACTAACAGGGACGATATTCTACCCGAAGAAACCCCATTCATGTTCCAAATCCGCGTGCGCCAGGACCGGGAAGACGGCGTTTATTTACCGCGTGTGTTTTTCTCTCCGCCTTTGACGATGGATGAGGATGGATTAGGTCCGCTGGTGCTGGCCAATCGGGGTGAAGTGTGGCTGGTCGGCAACGAGCCGGATGTGGCCAACCCGGTGCAGGATAATATCATGCCTTCTACTTATGCTCACGCTTATCATGATGTCTACCATTTCATCAAGGATTTGGACCCCACAGCCCAGGTGGCAATTGGCGGGTTGTCTATGTTCACCCCCGGCCGCCGCCAGTATATGGACATTGTCTGGAACACCTATTGGAAGGCTTTTGGCACGGCGATGCCGGTCGATATTTGGAACATTCATCTCTATATTCTTTCGGAAATTCGGCCGTGGGATGGCGGGCATAGCGATGGCAAAGTCGCCCTGGGCACCGATCCGGCGCTGGCGTATAAAGCACCCAGCGGCGAACCGCCGCATATCGAATGTCCCAAGGATGATGTGATCTGCCGCGCCGAGCATGATGATATTCAGATGTTCAAGGAGCAGATCATCGATCTACGGCAGTGGATGAAAGAGCATAAGCAGCAGGATAAACCGCTGATCCTGACCGAGTTTTCTTTGCTGTATCCATTCCTTGATTATGATGATCCGATCAACCCCAGCCAATGTTTTCTGCGCGATGAGTTCGGGGGTTGTTTCACCCAACAGCGGGTCAGTAATTTTATGCGGCAGACGCTCGATTTCCTGGAAAATGGCAAGGACCCGGATCTAGGCTATCCTGAAGATGATTATCGCCTGGTACAGCAGTGGACCTGGTACAGCATGTGGACGGAAGGCGAACGCTCCGGTTCATCCAGCAATTTTCTGCGGGATGGTTACCAGGTCTATGATCCCGGATCACCAGGCGCGCTGACCCAGGTTGGCCAGATGTATCGCCGGCGGATTATGGAGAGTGACCGGCGGGTGAACCTGGTGGCCGCCGAACCGGCCGAGATTGTCGTCCGGGGGATTCAGCCGGGAGAAACGGTCAATGTCAATATTTCTCTCGATTTTTACAATAATGGAGCCACCCCGATCAGCACACCGGTGGTAGCGGCCTTTTTCCGTGATGCCGCCTTACAGGATGTGATCGGCGGCAAAGCTGTGAACCCGCAGGTTGAGGGGATTATTCAAGGTTGTTCCTGGGAGCATCCAACACACCGGGCTACCGTCACCTGGAAAAATTTGCCCCTGGGCACGCATCAGTTCTGGGCTAAGATCGATCCCGACAACAAGGTTCCGGGGGAGGTGAGCGAGACGGACAATGTGGTGCGCGGGACGGTGACGATACTGCCGTAAATTTATATATCCAGGTTACACTTGCCCCCAATTGTATCGATCACTTCTCCTCCGGCGAATCTTCAAGGGAAGCAAACCCGTGATAAAACAAGCCAATCGAATTCCTATATTGCTCCTTGTCCTGGCACTAATAGAGGCAGGTATGGGGATATTGCTGGCCGCGGGGCAGCCATCTTTCTCAAGGTCATCCACTCAAGCGGCTCCAGCGGAAGCTGTTCAACAGCCTGAAAACTCAATCGTCCATGGCATTGAGTTACAGCAAGGTTGGAATATGATCTCCAGTTTTGTGCTACCCGATAACCTGGAGATCGAAACGCTTATGACGGATATTGAAGATGATATGTTGTTGATCAAAAATGGGTCGGGTCGGATATATTGGCCGGACTTAGCGATTAACCAGATTGGCAACTGGGATGCAAAGGACGGTTACCAAATTTACATGATCCAACCAGGTATGTTGTTCATTCCCGGAACGATCATTGACCCCGTTAATACAATTATCAGCTTGCCGGCCGGTTGGAGCCTGGTCGCTTATTTGCGCGCCACACCTATGGCCGTCGGCCAGGCGTTGAGCAGCGTTGATGGGCAGCTTTTCCTGGTCAAAGATCGGCACGGCCGGTTGTATTGGCCCGATTATGGGATCAATCAAATTGGCGATATGCAGCCGGGAGAAGGGTATCAGATGCTGCTGTCCAGCCAGGGCAGGGTAGCCTATCCTGATAATTGATTTGCCGTATGATGTGAGTTGATAGTAACCCGACACTATAGAAAGATAAGATTAATTGGACGCCGATTCACGCAGATGACGCTGAATTTTTAATCTTTATCGGCGTAAATTCGCTCTTGCCCGCGTCCTATTTCTATACTGTTGGGCAACTGTTACTTACAGTATTGTTCTATGTCGTGGATGCGACGGCCGATTTGCAGGATTTTTTCGGCGGTGAAGGCGGGATCGGCCGGAGCCAGGCGATACGCTTCACCCCAGGCGGCCAGGGCGCCCACGCACCACCGTTCCCAACCCACCGGTTCATCACGCCATTTGGCTTCGTAGGCTAGAGCCAGGT
>JANQGC010000017.1 GCA_028277515.1 Anaerolineae bacterium | reverse complement strand
GCAATGGTCACCAGGTGTATTAGGCCATGTGATCGCCAACCCGTATTTTCCGTCTCCGACTGAAATTGCCGTCACTATCGGCATATTGGGCTATGCATTCCTGGTCTTCACATTGGGCATCAGACATCTGCCGCTTTTTCCCGCCGCTGAACAAGAGGCGTAGTTTTCTTTCCAGCGAGGGCTGAAAAATTTTTTCCATCGAGAGTGCCCAAATAAAATTTTTTAGGAGGCGACGGTTAACAGCGGAATTGACTCGACAGCCAGTTCAACTCCGGAATCGAGAATGGCCGTTTTCACGTAACCCAAGGCCACAGGCCCTTCTAAGCCAACGGCAGTAGAGGTGATCGTGCCCGCTTTTTTACCATTCGCCCGGACCTCTCTGCCCGTTTCCACAATGGCCTGCGGCCGTAATTGCACCAGGCGCTTGGCCAGACGGCCGCGGCTTTCCATGCGGGCGATAATCTCCTGTCCGATATAACAGCCCTTGGTAAATGAGACGTCATCCCATAATCCGGCCTCCAGAGGGATGTACTCCTGGGTCAATTCGCGGCCAAAACGGGGTAAGCCGGCCTCAATGCGCAAAAAATCATAAGCTGCGTGGTCTGCCTCTGTGATGGAAGACTGTTCTAGAATCGCCTTGATTTCTGAGACTACTTTGCTTTCACACATAATGAAATATCCACCACCTTTGATGGGATCGGTGCAATGCAGATAGGCCGTGACACCGGCGATTTCCGCTTCGCGCCAATGGTGCAGGGGGAAATCCACCTCAGGGAAGCCCAGTTCCTGGCCTATGATGAGGCCGGCTTGCGGGCCATAAACAGCGAATATGCTGGTTTCAGGGCTGAGATCTTGGATGTGAAAGTCGTCATTAAAGAAGACGAAGCGCATCAGATAGCGCGCGATGTTGTCTGCATTGTTTTCACCGGTCAGTGTATAGACGGTGTCGCTGGAGGTATAAAGGATCAACCGGTCGATGATACGGCCAATGTCCGTCGTTAAAACAGTCGCGGTTCCTTCACCGCTCATTAATCCATTGACATCCTGGGTAGACATGCGGTGAATCAGATCCAGGCGCGTTTCTCCAGTGAACTTGAGCATACCCAGGTCGCTGCGGTCAACCCAGATAGCGGTCTGGTGGGCGGCTTCATATACGTTGGGGTCAATCTGTGATGTCATAATTTTCATCCAATGGGTTCATATCGACGGCCGTGAGCGGGATGATCGTTTTGGCTTCATCCTTCTCCCTTTCCTGCCATCCTTGAGCATACCGGCGCAGTTGAGGGATGAACGATTTTTCCCGGTCGAAAGTCACCGCGGCGATCATGTCGCTCAGGGGTTTATTCTTAGTCCAACGGTAACGCTTAGGATTGGAAAGATCGTTGCCGGAGAAATCTAGCAGCCAATCTTCAATCTGGATGCGTACCTGCTGCAAATCAGTAAAAACCTGGTCAAGATCCCGATCCTGGGTTTCGATGTACCGATTTTGGTCATATTTCTGTGGATTTTTCAATGCGTTCAGCAGGCGATCCGGCCGTTTGTTTTTGTCGATGTTCATAAATGCGGTCACCAGTTCCGCTTCCCAGGCTGTCTGATTGATCAACACATCGACCACAGACCAGTCACCAACCGCTCCTTTTTGCAGCAGGGCTTCATCAGGCAGGGGTTCGATGGCCACCAATAGCGCCTCACGGCTGGTATCCAGTTGGTCGAGTAGTTTTTCGGTAGTACTCATAAATAAATCTTGCTATTTAGATTTTAATTTGATGTCGAGCCTGGGCTTTTGGGAGCAAACCGTCCTTAGCCATATATAAAGTATATCACGAATTAACTGCAATTATCCTGAGCACTCTCGCCGGATAAAGGTTTATTATCGTATTTCTTTAGACCTGCCTGTTTCAATTCATCCAGCAGGGCCGGCAACCGTGGTTTTTGTTCACGAATGTTTTGTAAATATGCATGCCAGGCTTCCGGCTCTCGTAAATCCATGTATAAATGTTTGGCACGGATCAGGTATGGTATGTTCTATTATTTTATTATGTTTCATTTCTATATATACGGCGTTTGTGGCTATGTCCGATATTCTAACGATAGAGATGAACCCAATCGAGTTGTCCTTGCACTTTTCTGACCAGCCGGCGATCGGCCGACCAAAATTGCGCCCCTTGCTGCTCAGCTAATGCCAGATAATGGGCATCGTAAGTGTCAGGTAAAGTAAATTTTTCAGCGATATTAAGCGCTGCGCGGTGGAGGCTTGATTCTCCAAATAGTCGAATCGGCAACGAGAATGAAGCAATGAGCGCTTGTTGGATCGTTGCCTTAGAAAGAATATGCTGCTTTTGGTATTGGTAAAGGGCATTGGTTACTTCATAATATAGCAATGTAGGAGCGATAAGCTGCTTGCCTGCGGTTGACCATTCTTTAAATATCATCGGTAAATGGTTATCTGACTCTTCAATTACCAGCCGGATCAGGAGGCTGGCATCAATACAAATCAAGAAGTTGGGCATCACGTTCCTCGCGCATCTGTTGGATGATTTCTTCTGGCGGGGGTAAAGGTCGACCTTTAATTTCAGCCGCAACTGTGTTCCTTACCTTCATAATGTGTTCCCACCATGAATCGGGACTCCGGCGGCCGGCTTTTAACCGTTCATAGGAGTCAATAGAAATCATGACAATTTGGGGCTGACCACTACGCTCAACGATAATGGTTTGCTGTTCCTCAGCCACATGCCGCATCATTTTTCCAAAGTGAATCCGAGCTTCTGTTGCGCTAACAGTTTTTTCCATATTAATCCTTTCAATCAATTAATCAATCAATTGATATATTAATGCTTATTGCTTTACTTGTCAAACCATACTAAACATTGGGTGCGGTTGCTTTTTGTGTTGATTTGAGTGGATGTGAAATTCGATCTCTACAACAATATGTGATGAATGTCATGGACAACTGGTGCCAAATGACCCTACCATGTGGTTGCTTTTAGATTATAATGATGAGCATAAATAACAAACCCATCATAGAAAACCACATGAGATGCCTGTTGATGGGCATCTAATCCCAAGTATAATGTAGTAAACTATAAGCAAGCTTAATAGTAAATGGCTGCGTTATAGGGAGAGATAGAGTAAATGAGTGAACCCTCAACATCATCGAATCCGGAAAATCCCAACGAACGAAGAGAAGTCCGTTGGCAAGAGGTAGCCACGGCCTCCGGCATTACGGCCGCACAAATCATTGTTGGTCGTTTACAATCGGAAGGCATTCCCGCCCGTGCCTGGCAAGAAGGTGCCGGACAAGCAACGGGCTTGGTCGTCGGTCTGCTAGGCACCGCCCATGTTGTCGTTCCTGAAGAATTCGCCGAGCAAGCACGCGATATTCTGGATGAGGGTGATGAGTATTTAGATGATAGATATGAGGAGTAAAAAATATGGCTGAAGCATCATGGACCAATAATGATAAAAGCGCTGTCCTGGATAAACCTAAAAGCAATCGCTTGAAATTTGTCATTGGCGGCGTTGTTTTAATTAGCGCTCTGGCCTTTCTAGTCATAAATGCCATGAGTGGAAACACACAGCTTTATAAAACAGTCAATGAATTCTATGCTGACCAAACGCGCCTGGTCGGCCGTGATTTGCGCGTTGCCGGTTGGGTCATTGGCGATTCCATTCAATACACGCAAGTCGATTCCTTGAACTCCCGCCTGGAGTTTGATATCGTCGATGACCTGAACAACCCTGACCAAAGGCTGCGTGTTGTCGTGCTCAATGAGCCTAAGCCGGATCTCTTGCAGCACGAAGCGCAGGCCCTGGTCGAAGGGCGGGCCGATAGCAACGGTGTGTTCGAGGCTAATCCAGGTGGGTTGATGCTCAAGTGCCCCACACGCTATGAAGAATTGGATCCCGCGGATGCCCCACACTCGGTCCAGCAAGTAGAGGCAAAATAGAATGATTGCGGATATTGGTTATATTTCTTTGCTGTTCGCTTTCCTGGCCGCCCTTTACTCGGTCGGTGCATCCTGGTATGGCAACAGAAAGGATAAGAAAGCCTGGATAGAAAGCGGTCGTAATGCGACGATCATCATATTCTTCCTGGTGCTATTATCGTGTGTTTCCCTGGTCATATCTCTGCTGCAGAGTGATTTCTCTCTGGAGTACGTCTGGCGAGTCAGCAGTATCGAGATGCCCACCTACCTCAAGGTGACTGCCCTGTGGGGTGGTCAGGCCGGCTCCCTCCTGTTCTGGAATCTGTTGTTGGCCGCGTTCACGGCCGCGGCGATGGCCCGACGCTGGGATAAACAGCGGGAACTGATGCCCTATGTGATCATGGTCGGGGCAATGACCCAAATCTTTTTCTTGGGGATCAGTTTATTTGTAGAGAATCCATTCGCCCGCCTGGCGGTGGTTCCCCCGGATGGCAATGGTTTGAACCCATTACTGCGCCACCCGGGGATGATTATCCATCCCCCTACGCTTTACCTGGGCTTTGTTGGTTTCACGGTTCCCTATACGTTTGCTATGGCTGCATTGATGACCAATAAATTGGATGATCGCTGGATCCACGCCACGCGTCGTTGGACGCTAGTAGCCTGGCTGTTCCTCAGTTTAGGTTTGATCTTGGGTGGCCGTTGGGCCTATGATGTCTTAGGCTGGGGCGGTTATTGGGGTTGGGATCCGGTAGAAAACGCCTCGCTAATGCCCTGGTTGGCCGGTACAGCATTTTTACATTCGGTCATGA
>JANQGC010000342.1 GCA_028277515.1 Anaerolineae bacterium | reverse complement strand
ATCAACGTGAGAATTTATCAGGCGGAGATACAGTCTGGCGTGTTTTACGCGGAGGTTCTTATTATAATAGTATTGATGTACTGTATTGCACTTCTCGCTACGGATACTTCCCGTACCTCAGGCACTACAGCTTCGGTTTTCGGGTGTGCGCGTCCCCATTTTCCTCTGATCTCTGATGCCTCTGGCCTCTGAATCTCTGATCGGGGGTCTGGGGGCCACCCCCAGCCATCCTTTCACGCTTGCGCGAACGCCGCAAATTTTCCGAGTCCAGGTGACGCAAGATGACAGTCACCTTGGAGGTGACTGTCATCTAAAACCCGCCACATGTTGTTGGGGCTGCCGGCTTTCTGAAAGTTGGCAGCTTTTCTAGATCAATCTATCCTAATCTTTACTTGATCTTTACTTGAGAAATCAAGTTTTACCTTATCTTATCTCAGATAATTATGAACCATCAGGATCACGTCGCACTGCTGCAAAAAGGCATCCCCCAGCCGGGTGGGATATGGGCCGATTTCGGTTCAGGCAGCGGCGCCTTCACCTTAGCCCTGGCCGAACTGGTGGGGCCATCGGCCGATATCTACTCCATCGACAAGAAGAAAGGCAGCCTGCGCCAACAGCAGAGAGCCATACGTGGCCGGTTCCCCGGACACAATGTGCATTACCGCACGGCCGATTTCACAAAACCGCTCGATCTCCCACTTTTGGACGGCCTGATCATGGCCAATTCATTGCATTTCCACCGGCGCAAAGATCCCTTGCTGCGCCAATTAACGGGCTATTTAAGATCTGGGGGCAGGCTGATTTTGGTGGAATATGATGTGGACCGCGGCAATATGTGGGTTCCCCATCCCATTTCATTTGTTACCTGGCAGAAGATAGCCGGACAAATTGGCTTGCAGGATACCCAACTGTTAGAAACGAGGCCGAGTCGCTTTTTAGGTGGGATTTATTCTGCTTTGAGCTTTAAACCGCTTTAGAGTTCCAGAGATGTCCAATCTTGAAGATTGGACATCTCTTCTTACTTCAAAATCGAGAATAAGTTACTGAAATCGTCTGTCCAGAGGCGCAGATTATCAGGGATGGACGGCCGTTCCAGGGTGCGAGATTGAATCGGCGGCCGCTGCAAAAATGTCTCATTCCTGGTCAGCATCATCCACGCCGCGTCATAACTTTGCAAACCATCGCCAGGACTTTCGATACGCGCCGTTTGCAGACCAAATTCATCGGCCAGCATATAAATAGGGTAATACAGATTAAACAGGCGGTTAGAAATATTGATGGCGATGACCCCATCCTCCGCCAGGTGGTCCAAATAAACCTGGAACGCTTCTCTTGTCAAAAGATGAAGGGGCATGGTGTCCCCACTGAACACATCTAGAATTAATATATCATAATCCTGCGATCCACCATTTGCCAGTTCTTGTTCTAATGAAACCCGGGCATCTCCTTCAACAACTTCTACTTCGGCATTGGAATCGTCCAGGTAGGAGAAAAAATCCCCCTCACCTTCGGCGATGCTGATCACCTCCGGATTCACCTCATAAAAGCGGAACAAATCTCCCTGCTCGCCATATGTGCTGACCACCCCGATGCCCAACCCCAGGGCGCCGATACGCAGCGGTCCCGGCCGGGCCGTATGGTTCAAGATGGACAAGCCCACCCCACTTTCCGGCGTAAAATAAGCTGTGGGCAGCGCGCGCAAGGAATCATCATCAAACTGAAAACCGTGGGCTGTCTTGCCATGCGTCAACTGGTTAGCGATAAGATCCGGCGTCTCATTGTTAATTTCCCAAACGCGCAGCACGCCATAAAAATTGCGCAGGGACAGCTCTGTTTCTGCGGATAATTCGCGCGAATAGAAAATGATAAATCCGGTTTGCAGAACCACGACAGCCATTAAGAAAAGGACGACCGGCTTGAACTTTTGCCAAAAGGGAACATCCTTCTTCCCTTTTTTAGACCGCCGCTTGCCTTTTCTCCGGCCAGGCTCCCGCTGAATGAGAATGGCCATCAAGACCACAACGGCGATCAGCCCTAATTGCAATTCCCAGAACCCGGTTGAAAAAATTGCCGGGGCGACCAGATTGACGAATATCCCGCCAACCGCGCCCCCTAAGGCAACCATTAGATAAAACGAAGGTAAATACTGGGGCAGCGGCCGCAGCTTATAAAGCTCGCTGTGGCACAGCATACAGCTTACAAATAAGAGCAGGGAAACGGTAAATACCTGGATGATAACATCGGCCGTCGGCAAACTGAGCAGCATGCGCGTCAATAAGATGATGACTATGAACACGCCCAAATAAATCCAGCGCGAATAGAGCTTGCCTCCGGCAAAAGCCAGGATGAAGGTCAGCAAATAAATGACCAGGGGCAGCACCCACAAGAAGGGCACCACTGCTACTTCCTGCGTGATTTGGCTGGTGGTAGCAATCAAGAGCGTAGAGGCAGTGGCAGCCAGGGCGATCCAAAGAAGATAAACAGAGGTTGCCGGTCTTGTTGCACTTTCAAATTTCCCCCGGGCAACCTGTGCCGGTTCTGCCACTTGCACCCAGCGATAGGTTTTGACGGACAGGTAACCGACGAGCAGCACGAAAGCCACATACCCAATCGACCAGATATAAGCCTGGGTGGATAACGCCAGGTTTGGCTCAACGAGAATCGGATAAGTCAGCAAAGCGATGAGCGAGCCGGTGTTGGAAAGCGCATAGAGGGGATAAGGGCTTCGTCCGGGAATATCACGATGAAACCAGGACTGCATCAGGGTGCTCGTGGAAGAGAGCAATAAAAACGGCACGCCAATGGCCACCAACAATATTCGCAAAATACCCAGCACAGGCAGCTCATTCGCTTGTGGCGCCCAACCGGAAGGGGGTGTCAAGGGGGATGGCCAGGCCAGGGTCGTGTAAAGCAATACTGCTAGAGAAATGGCCAGCAAAACCAGGTGTATTGTCCCTTGCAGCCGCGTCTTCTTGCGCCCTAACAACCAGTATGCATAGGCATATCCGCCGGTTAAAACGACCTGGGAAAACAATAATATCGTCGACCAAACCGTAGGTGTTCCCCCATACCAGGGCAGGAGAAACTTGCCGATCATTGGCTGAATTTGAAAAAGAAGAAAGGCTGAAAGGAAAACGCTAATCGCGTAAAAATAATAAGGCATTAATTGTGTCTATCGCTTTAATATCTGTTCATTTGACAAATAGGGACTCATTTCCTGGCGCAGCTCCAGCCGTGCCCGGCGCAGACGCGTCTTGACGGCATCCTCAGAAATGTTCAACGTTTCGGCCGTTTCCCGCGTAGACAGCCCACGAAGTTCACGATAAACAAAGGCACTTCTCAGATTGGGTGACAGCTTTCTGAACGCCTGATCGAGCTGCTCCCTGATTTCGGCGTTGGAAAAATCTTCTTCGGGCAGACAACACCAATCATAAAATTCAGGAGGTACGGAGAAACCATTATCGACTCCTTCCAGGGCCATCTCCACAGATACTTTTTCCGGTGCTTTGCGACGCAGGCGCATCAGGGCATTATTATAGGCGATGCGATAAAGCCAGGTTCCCAGCGTCGATCGTCCTTCAAAAGAGCTGATGGCCTTAAAAGCATTCATAAATGATTCCTGCACCACATCCTCGGCATCCGCTTCATTATGCAGTAAATCCAATGCCACCTTGCGCAGCATAGGTTCGTGTTTTTCGATGCAAACATTGCAGGCTGCCATGTCGCCAGCTTTAATTCGAGCCAGAATTTCACTGTCAGAGGGGAATTCATGCATAGCTGCCCATTATAACAAGGCAGCAGTGGCCGGTCACCTTTGATCTGCTCTCGGATGAAATGTCACCTTTTTGATTAAGCTGCATCTAATAGAATATGAGGTATTTGACTGGACCCCAGCCAAATGCTTTAACAAACAACAAAATAATTTATCCGGCAGAAATAGTCCGGAACAGAATTGGAGAAATTAAGATGAATATGACGATTGATTTTCCTGGGGGGTTGCGCGTGGATGCCAATTTCGGCCCATACACCATTCCAACTGACCAGCCAGGTCCGCACGGCAACGGTTCCGCTCCCACTCCTTTTGCCACTTTTCTGGCTTCCATCGGCACCTGCACCGGAATTTATGTTCTAAGTTTTTGCAAGCAGCGCGGAATTTCAACTGAAGGTGTGCGCATCGTCCAGAGCTTGCAATCCGATCCGCTGACGGGAATGATCGGTAAGGTTATGTTGGATATTCAACTGCCGCCATCCTTCCCGGAAAAGTATAAAACGGCTGTCATCCGCGCCGCCGATCAATGTGCTGTGAAGAAACACCTCGAACAACCACCACAATTTGAGGTATTCACCAGCACATACGAAATATTGAATGAGGATCAAAACACCCGTTTACCTCTGGGATAAACAATCTTTGGGAGTCCCGAAGTTATTAGGAGGTTGCCGGCATTTCCTGCCGGCAACCTCTTTTCTTCCTTGCTCAGCCGGCTTGGGAAACGGCCGAAATCAGCCGCTTTTCTGATACCTACCAAACCATTGCCGGTGAGCCACTTACGCAACTAACGCCTGCCATAATCGTAAAGATTAATGAAAAATAATGTGGGAATGGCTTTTGCGATAAAAGGAAATTCACAAGGAAGAAAACCATGAAACGAATGATATTAATCACAGCACTTTTATTTGGAACCATCTTGTTCTCAGCCTGTGACACGATGCGCGTTGTGCGCGGAACAGGTGATATGAGCGAGGAAAACCGCGAGGTCAGCGGCTTTAATGCCGTCGCCCTTGATGGTGTGGGCACGATATTCATCGAACAAGGCGACCGGGAATCATTACGCATTGAAGCGGAAGAAAATCTATTGCAATACCTGGAAACGGAAGTAGAAAGTCAAACGTTGAATTTAACCATTCGCCGGGGGATTAATATTGTCCCGACACAAGGCGTGTTTTACTATCTGACTGTGCAAGATTTGGAAGAAATTGAGGTCAATGGTTTGGGTAACGTGGATATTATTGATTTGCAAACCCCGAAACTGGCGTTGAGCATCAATGGTGGAGGCGAGATAAATGCCCAGACGTTGACAGCGGATGAGTTAGATGTTGTCATTAATGGGCTTGGAAATCTTGATCTCGGCGATGGTGAAGTTGGCGATCAAAGTGTGCAAATCGATGGTGGTGGCAATTATAATGCACGCAATCTGGCCAGCGAAATGGCCGAAGTGGCCATCAATGGCCTGGGGTCAGCGACCATATGGGCAAGTGATACATTAGATGTCACCATTGATGGCGGTGGCAATGTCAATTATGTTGGCAAACCGCAGGTGACTCAGGAAATCAATGGCCTGGGGGAAGTCGGCTCAATTGACGAATAACGACAATAGCCGTCCATGGATAGGTATTAACCATTTGCATCCGTAAACGTCCTCTAATGAATAATTAGATTACTCAACATTACGATCCGGATTAAACAAAAGGAGCAGGAAGTATATATGCCAGCAGAAAATAAGGAATCAACTTCTGGTTACCAACCCAGTTTGCGGGATATGGTCATGGTAAATGTGCCGGCTGCTGTCCGGATAAACGCTGATGGAAGCAAGATCGCTATTAAAGTGCATACCACCAATTGGCGAGAGAACCGGTATGAACATCGGTGCACTGTATTTGATCTGGCCACGGAAACGACACAGCAGATCACGCGGACTGGTGATGTGCAGCAGATGGCCTGGGTTGATAGTCAGACATTGGCTTTACAAAAAAAAGATCTTGAAGGGAATGGCGAGGCACAGGTCTGGCTCTATAAAGGGCTTGCCGGTGAAGGGTGGGCGGTGACCAATCATAAAAATGGGGTTGAATGGTTTGAACCCTTCGCCGGTGGGCTGCTCTATCTGGCTCGAGACTCGCAGCGCGAGGAGAAGAGAAAGCGGGCGGCAAAATTTGGCAAGTACGTCCACTTCGAGCAGGAGGAGAGCAGTTTGGCGCTTTACTACGTCGATCTCGAGAGGTTGAAGGAGTACCGGCAGCAGGAAAAGGCTTGTACAGAAGAGGAAGCGGAAGATCTAGTCATGCCTGTTATCGAACTGAGCCAACTGCTCGAGGAGCCGCTGGCCATTCAGAGCGTCTATCCATCCCCAGCTGGAGATGCGGTATATCTCAACTGCTGGACGCGAGACGACCTGGTCTATCGACTTGAGACCAGCAGTTACCAGATCAGCCTCGATGCGGATGCGGCCGTCTCTGAGTATATCCAACGCCAAACAGAAAAGTCGACAGTTGCTGATTCTGGGGAGGAAAAAGATGAAGCGGAGGATGACCTTTCTTATCTTGGTACGATAAGCCGCCTGAATCTGCCCCGCGCCGCTTACCTGACGGCCGTGTCACCCGACGGGAAGCGACTGTTGGTTTATTACCAAGGACGAGACGAGAAAATGTATACGTTGGGGGACCTTTGGCTCATTGAGCTGGAAAATGCAACTAACGCATCAACGCCGGAGGATTTTTTAGATAAGATGGTTAACATCTCTGCCCCACTTGACCGTGAAGTGCTGGAAAGGCAATGGGCTGAGGGAGGTGTTTTCGGCACTTATGTGGATAGCACAAAAATTCACCTGGCGAGATTTGGGGAGGATGAGGTTAGGCAAATAGAGCTAGATGGCCGCTCTGTTAGCGGCGGATTTCACGCCAGCGATGCGGGTAATCTCACCTTCATAGGTGCCAACAGCACAACTTTTCCGGAGGTTTATTTAATCGAACCAGCGCATGTAGATGGGTCGCGACCGATAAAACAGATCACCAAATTTGGCCAGGCGCTGGAATCGTGGGATCTAGGCACAGTGGAAACGGTCCGCTGGCTGAGTAAGGATGGCACGGAGATCGAAGGTGTTTTGCGCAAGCCGTCTAACTTTGATCCACAGCACCATTACCCGCTTGTATTCGTGGTGCATGGCGGACCAAGGTGGTTTTCTGAAGAATATCTAATCGGTTCTTATGAACTCGCTTACTATCCAGGGGTGCAGTTCGTTAATAAGGATTTTCTGGTGCTCCAACCAAACTACCGCGGTTCGCTTGGGCGCGGCCAGGCATTTGCTGAATTAAATGTCGATAACCTGGGAACTGGGGATCTCTGGGATCTGGAAAGCGGCATTGAGCATATGGCCAATCTTGGTTTTGTAGATGAAAAACGGGTTGGCTGCATGGGTTGGTCTCAGGGCGGCTATATTTCCGCGTTCGCCGGTTTGCACTCTGATAAGTTCGCGGCCATTTCCGTCGGTGCGGGAATTGCGGATTGGTACACTTACCATATCAGCACCGATATTCCCGACTTCACCGTCGATTATCTTTCTGTTTCTCCCTTCCGCGCTCGCGAAGCGTACGAAAAGAGCGCGCCACTTAGCAATATCGCCAAGGCGCAGACGCCGACGCTTATTCAGCATGGTTCTGACGACCGCCGCGTGCCTGTGTCCAATGCGATGGAGCTTTATCGCGCGTTGAAGGAGATGGGAGTGCCGGTGGAGTTGTTCATCTTCCCCGGCATGGGACACCCGATCACCAAACCACGGGAGAACCATGCGGTGATGTTTCAAAACCTGAACTGGTTTAGCCATTATCTGCTGGGCGAAGAACTGCAGTTAGAGTAGCAGGTGCAGGGAACAGGGAGCGAGATTGTGTTATGTTAACTTGTTTCGAGGCTAAATAGAGAACGGGCCACAAGTTGTCTGGTTCTGTCGTATGGGAAATATGTCCTCGCTCCTTCGTTGGTTATGGCCTAGACACGAATCCATAGCAGACGTTTACGATGGTTTAGCGCCAAATATCATCATAAGCGTGTTCCCCCTTCAGTTCTTTACCCTCAGAAAAACGGGATAAGGAAAAAGGTGATAGATCCATTGTCTGCGAACGGCCGTCCACAATTAACTCGGACATACACAAACCTACCGCCGGACCGATCTTAAAACCGGTGCCGCTGAAGCCACAATCCA
The DNA here is from genome assembly GCA_028277515.1 of Anaerolineae bacterium. The sequence goes on along the minus strand of JANQGC010000342.1, from coordinate 42,424 downwards.
GGTAAAACCCATCCGGCCCGGCGGCTCCCAGGATCGCCCGCTGGTCCGGCGTGATGCCATCCAACCCGCCGTGAGCACTGTGCAGGGAACCCTGCTCCATCTCCGGGATGCGGATACAGAGCCTTTCCACTGCCCGGTCAACAAAACCGGGATCAATCCCCTCGTCTAATTCCGCAGGGGTTTGACCGGTTGGATTGCCATCCTCAAGGCCAATTAAAGTTAGGCCTCCCGTTTCCGGACGAAAATACATCGAATTTATATCGTCTATTACTGTAAGATGCTTCTCTAAATGGTGAGGGTGGCGGATGAATATGGTGTCATGTTTCCACACCTCAACTGGAATTTCCAAACCGGCCATCCGCGCCACTTCGGCCGCCCAGGCACCCGCCGCATTAACCACAACAGGTCCATAAAAATCACCTTTGTTCGTGGAAATGCCGCTGATGCTGCCTCCTTTTATGTGCATGCCTGTCACCCGGCACTCCTGCACCAATTCAGCCCCTCCTTCCCGCGCGGCGTTCATCAACGACAACGTAGTCGCGCTGGGATCGGCATAGCCTGAATCCGGTTCATAAGCCGCTAAATTAAAATCACCAACCTTCATATATGGCGCTAATTCGCGAACCTCTTCGGCCGAAATCAAACGGCTGTTAATGCCAATCTTCTGTTGCATGACCACATTAGCCTTGAGTTGTTCTTCATATTCCAGGGGAACAATCTTCAGGAAACCGGTTTTGGTAAAACCACAGTCCCCACCGACCATTTCCTCCCAATTTTGAAAATATCGCAAGGAGATCCATGCCAGCCGAGATTCCAGCTCCAAATCATAATGCATGCGCACCAGTCCGCTGGAACGGCCCGTGGCCTCCGCCGCCAAAAATCGCTGTTCCAAAACAAGGGGCTGCACTCCCCTTTTTGCCAGGTGAAAAGCGAGGCTCGCCCCCTGGATACCTCCACCGATAATGATGACATCTGCTGTTTTTCCCATTGTAACTCCTGCCTATTCAACCAGTGACTCCAAATAATCATCCCCAAAGTCAATGCGCAATTCCACCCACATGGGCAGATGATCGGACATCTGATGTGTGCGCCAATCCCTGAACTTTTTGCGCTTTTCTGCCTTTTCTTCCCCGGCCGTCAGCGGCCGACCCTTCTTTTTCGCTGCTTTCTCCAATGCCTCCTCTGCCTCCCGGCGGAAGGGGCTGATGTTTGCCATATATTCCTGTAAATCGACCTGTTCCGAGGGTGAACCATCTGCTTCCGGTTCGTCAAAGTAGCGAAAAACCGTTTCAAAAAAATCAAATACGCCGGCCCGCAGCACATCAACATTCACGACCGGCGGGTTAGTTTGTTCATCCTCCTTTGGGTTTGACCAATAGGCCACCTGGTCATAATATTTATCTTTGTCTACATTGGTGCCGGGTAAACGTTGAAGTTGCTCCGGTACCTTGAAGCCATGCCGCTTTAAGGCTCTCATCGTGTCATGTTCCTGGTCGACAATATTAAAATCGCCCAAAGCGATAAAAAAACTGTTAGCGTCCGAATCGTATTCGCTCTGTGCCCTTTCCGCCAGAAAATGAGTCAGCCGGTAGATTTCCGCTTTGCGGCGGCGCATGCCCAACTCATTACTGCCATAATAGATATGGACGGTACAAAGATTTAATTTCAACCAGCCTGCCTGGAATGAGACCAGGAAGGGTGTCCTGGCAAAGTTGAGATCCTCCGCCTCGAAAATTTTATTGGGCAGCGTGAGCAGGATATCTTGATAACCATCTTCCGCTGGGACAAAGACCCGACCGTCGGCCGTTCGATTAATCTCCGTGCGCTTTGGCATGATGAGGGAACTACCGCTCGGCAGCACCAGTTTCGTGTTCTCCGGCACGCGCATGCGCACTTCTTCTTTTAGCTTTTCCTGCTCTCGCCAGGTGTAGGTGCGCACGCCTTCACGTAATATGAGGGGTTGGTCATCCGGCAGTTCAAGAATAACTTTTTTCTTAAAGCGAATCATCTGGTCGATGTCATCATTGGGCAGAATCACCTCCCCGGCAACATGGCGAAATGTAACCTTCTGCATATTATAAACAAATACCATACGTTCCCGGTTGCCCGGCACCCCCTCGGTGACATCAGTGGCAATATAATTCCAGGATGGCCCAAGCTCCTCCATCACTTCATCCAATGCCTGGCGATCCTCACGCACTTCCTGGATGGCCACCAGGTCAAAATGAGAGATGATTTCGGCGATGTAGTAAATGGATTCATCCAATCGCCTTCCATAGGTTTGTGAATCAAATTCACGAATATTCCAGGTTGCCAGCCGCAAAAACTGCCAGCTTTCTCGCACGCTCACAGGCTCGAAGACGTCCTTGCTCAGATCTTCGATACCCAAATGAATGCGTAATGCTTCCCGCAGGCGAAGCAAATTACGAGCGATTCGTCTGATTCTTTCTTTCGACTCCTCCGTGTGCGATTCCGTTATGCGTAATTTTTGATAAAACGGCATTGCCGGACCTCCTACTCACCCCCACCCCATTCACTGATTTTAGCTTAAACTACTCCTACCCATTATCCTATATCCGTAGCGTCACACAAGTTGGAGATTTTGTATAATATTGCTACAATTGTAGCTACATTTCTGATAAAGAGGTAAAAATGGAGAATATCGGCATTCGCCGCCTGAAAAATGAAACATCGGCGATTATACGCGCCGTGCGTGAGCAACATGAGCAATATATTGTCACATATCATGGAAAAGCTGTGGCGATCATTACGCCAATTGACGATATGGCCAAAGAGGAGGTTGGAGGGATAATGTCCCGGTTGGAATGGGAAAAGCGACTTAATGATCTGGCAGATGAAATTGACGCGGCCTGGCAAAATGAAAAATCGGCCGTTGAATTGGTAAGCGAGCAGCGTCGATAAAGGCATGACAACTTCACGTTTTGTCATTGACGCCAGTGTCCTTGTCGCTCGCTTGCGAAAGAGTGAACCGGGATACAACGATTCAGTAAGTCTAATAAACTTATTGAACCACCAAAAAGCGACACTATTAATACCAACCATTGCCCTGGCAGAAGTAGCAGCTGCCCTGACAAGGGGCACAAATAATCCGGACCTGGCCAATGAAGCTGTGCAAGAATTGATAAATTTTAGCAATTTAAGAGCTATTCCGATTGATGAGGAACTCGCTCACCTGGCCTCGCGCATTGCTGCAAAATTCCGGTTGCGGGGTTGTGATGCCATCTACGTCGGGCTGGCCTGGGCCATGAAAGTGCCCCTCATTACGCTTGACCGGCAGCAGCTGGAGCTCGCCCCGGAAGCGCTGCAAACACAAAAACCTGACCAGACAATACGCCATGTTGAATCACAATAGTTGCTCAATCCGATGGTCCTATCTATGATCAACTCATGACCATATCTTTAGGCGTTGGTAAACTGCCGGTAGATCTGCTGCGCTCGCTGCTCGCAGCAGCTCCTATCAGTGACGACTCCCTGCTTCTCGGGCCGCGAATAGGCGCTGATTGTGCCGTGCTTGATTTTGATGACCGCCTGTTGGTTTTTAAATCCGATCCGATCACCTTCGCCACGGCCGACATCGGCTGGTATCTCGTACAGGTCAACAGCAATGATATCGCCACCACCGGCGCACGGCCGCGCTGGCTGCTGCTGACAATGCTCTTGCCCGAAAACAAAACAACACCACAAATGGTTAAGGACATTAGCAGCCAGGTCTTTGCTGCCTGCCGAGAGCTTGGCATCTCAGTCATTGGTGGGCATACGGAAATCACCTATGATTTGAACCGCCCGCTGTTAGTCGGCACATTAATCGGCGAAGTGCAGCGGGAGAATCTGGTGGTTCCGACAGGCATGAAGCCCGGCAATACATTGTTGCTCACCAAAGGCATCCCCATTGAAGGCACGGCAATCCTGGCCCGCGAGCAATCCAAACATCTAAAAGGGTTTCTTTCCCAGGAAGAAATAAACCAGGCCCAAAACAATCTTTTTGACCCGGGCATTAGCGTCCTGCGTGACGCTCAAATCGCAGTTAAGGCAGGAAGAGTGACGGCAATGCACGATCCCACCGAAGGCGGCCTGGCTGCCGCACTTTGGGAAATGGCTGAAGCATCATCCTGTTCCTTGCATGTTGAACTATCGGCCGTGCCCATACCGGAGTTATCAGCTAAAATTTGCGCTGCCTTTGGCTTGGACCCATTCGCCACTATCGCCTCCGGCGCTCTCCTCATGGCCGTGGAGGCTGAGGATGCGGCCGCGATCCGGGATGCCTTGCTTGCGCACGAAATTGACTGCTCGGTCATCGGCCGTTCTGCAGCCGGTCCACCACAAGTTTGGAGCAGCGATCAAAATGGCGGCCGTCTTCTGCCGCGACCGGTTCAGGATGAAATTGGCAAAGCGGTGGCAAATAAAGATTAAAAGAGAAACATCAACCTTGCATGGACATCCAAATATTACTCCTCCAGGCTCGCTATGAAGACGATTTAGCCCGTGTTGAAGAGCGGCAATCATTTGCTGAACGAGCCGGGCTGGAAATCCAGCAAATCGTGCCCCATGACCTCCTGGCCGGGCCGCCGTCCCTCGATCAAATATGCCATTTTGATGCCTTGATGATTGGCGGCAGCGGCGCGTTTTCCGTATCACAAAATAATTTACCCGAACAGGACGCTGTCCTCAATATCCTGGCCGAAGTGGTCGAGACTGGGCATCCAACATTTGCTTCCTGCTTCGGCTTTCATTTGCTGGTTTCAGCATTAGGCGGTGAAATCATCTACGATCCCACTAATATGGAAGTGGGAACATATGAAATTACCCTGAGCGAAGCGGGGCAAAAGGATCAACTATTTCAATTCTTGCCCAAACATTTTATGGCCCAATTGGGTCACAAGGATCAGGCCACGCATTTACCAGACGGCCTGGTCAATTTGGCGTCAAGCAAACGCGCGCCCTACCAGGCCTTTCGCATTCCTGGAAAACCGATTTGGGCCACTCAATTTCATCCGGAGCTGACGGGGCAGGATAATCTCCTACGCTTTCATCGCTACCAGGACGAATATGCAAACATTTACGGCCCAGAACAGTTAAAAGCCGTGCTTGATCGCTTCAGCGATAGCCCTGAAACCGATCAATTAATCTCCCACTTCCTAAAGACAGTATTCGACCTGTAAAACAAATTGCCTGATTTGTTCCACCAGAAATGGGAAAGCTTATGCCACGGCCGCAGGTTCTCTCCCTGGCCCAGATTCAGCAATACCCATTCCCAAACGGTCGCGTTTTTCCTCAGCCACAGCAAAGGACGCGGACACATCTACACGGCCGATCAACACAAAAGCCGCCACAAGGATCACCGCCTCCAATACAAAGGCCGTGCCGTAAGAAATAAGGGCGTTATCATTCGTAACGAACAACGCGCCATCGACCAAAACCCCACCGGCCATGCTAGCCAACGCACGGCCAAATTGGTGAGCGACTCCCCAAACACCGACGAGCAGCGCCGCGCGCCGCTTGGTTGTGAAATCAACCATCTGGGCCAGCAAGCTGGCTGCCGCCAATCCGGTCCCTAATCCAAGGCCAATGACGAGCAATCGAAGCAGGTTGACATTCCCATTCATACCGGCCAGGATAATGCCCGGAAACAAGGCGATGACCAGGATTAGTCCTGCACGGAAAACAACCAGAAATCCAAATCTTTTAAGTAGAATGATGCCGGAAAGCAAAATGGCGATCAGCGTCCCTATCCCCCAAAAAGCAGTAAGCTGCGTGGTTTGGCCGACGGTCATGCCAAAAACAAGGGCGCCATAAGGTTCAAGCAGCACATCTTGCATTTGCGTGCCCATCAAGGTCAACATAACCACCAGGAAAAATACCCGCGCCTGGGGATCTTTCCAAACCAGGTCCGATACGACCTTTTTAAAGGGAACCGATCGCGCTGCTTCACCCGCTTCCTTCATGTCTGTGCCCCGAGGTTCTTGCTTGATGGTGGCGAAAACAGCGAACACAGTAGCCAAAATAGCCATAATAATAACCATCGTCACCAGGCGGGCGCTGCTGAATGGTTGCAATAAAGCGCCCAGTATACCTGCGGCCATGATCAATCCAACCATGCGCACAACTTCATACAAATTTGCCGCGCGGGACCGTTTAGGTCCGGCCTCAAATTTATCGGCAATTAACGCCTGAAATGTATTATTCGCCAGGTTGCGGCCGATGCCATAGGTGACCAAGGTGACGAGAATTCCCAAGGAACCTATACTGATAATATTCGGTGTATCAAGGACCAGTATCACAGAAACGGCCGCGCCAACTCCCGCAATAAAGGCCCCCAAAATAATGTAAGGCTCCCGCCGCAAACCACGAAGCGGATAAGCATCAGAGCGATAACCTAACCAAACCCGAATTGGGGCGATGAGCAGGGGGATAGCGATAAATAACCCCGCTAAAGTGACCGGAAGCCCCAATTCAACAACCATGACCCGGTTGATCACACTGCCCGCCAAAATGCTAATCAATGTCAAGCTCAAAGGGAGTACTGCCAAACGAAGAGAATTCAAACCATTTTTCATAAATTTGCTCACACAAGTGACAGTCACTTTAATATCCGTATCGCCATTCTACTAATGACCAAAGTGACCGTCACATGACTTAAATTATTTAGTAAATGAACCAATCAATTTCCTTCCTGCTCAAAGACCTCAGCAATTGCTAGATGGACCGTATTCAACAATATGTTGATGCGGCGTATTAAACGCAGGTTATCCTCTTGGCGGATGCGCGTGGACTCCGGCAGTTCCATGGCTACTTCGAGCAGCTCATCCCGAAAATAAAGTGCCGCTTGCAACGCTTCTGTCAGCGGCAGACCCACTTCCAGGCCGATCCGCCCATATTCACGCCCCACTTCACCCGCCTGAGCCAGGATATGGCCGTTAGCCTCATCTGTTGAGATATATTGCAGGGTGAGGCCCATGAGTTGGCGGCCGAGTTTTCGGTGGCGCGCCTTATGCGAATCATCCATATTACTCAACCAGGGTTCGGCTGTCGGTTTTGACAGCGCCCGCCGTGTTCTCGTCATTGCCTTTTCTGCCCAGGCTTCCTCTACAGGTACAACAGAACGGCGCCGGCTTCGAGCATTAGCAACGGCATCAATATCCTCAATTGCAAATCGCCGGTGGCCCCCAGGGGTCAGTATAAAAGGAATATCCCCTTTATCCGCCCAACGACGTAAGGTTGTGGGGTGAATGCCCAGGCGCCCGGCCGCCTGTCCAAGCGCCAACCAGTTAACAATTAAATTATCCCTATCCAGGTAATCAGACTTCATCATACACCGTTTAAAAAACTATGCAATTCTACCTATTTGTGAAGAATTATACAATCTAAATGAAGGAAGTCAAGATACCAAAAGCATTACCAAACAGGTTTTTTGGAAGCATAAAAATCCTAATGTTTTTTTTAATGTAAAGATCACAGCAAAAATACGGGATAGTATCGCATGGTACCTCCAAGAGACATTAACGGATCGTTCACAACCAATGAGAAGATGCCCGTATATACGGGTAAGAGGCAAAAGATCCCCCCTATACCTGGGTATGGGAGCTGCCTGTCAAGGCAGTAATGTTAAAAAATTCATCTTTTTAAGGTTAGCGATTTTTCAAATTTGGTTAAGATTTTAATACAGAAAATGGCCAATTCCCATTGCTTGAACCCTTTCCATTTGTTAGAATGAATAGGCCGATGCAGTTTTAATGAGAGGAATGTTTGATCATCATTTTTACTACGAAGACTTGGTCGCTGAGGAGTTAAAGAGCCTTCGTAGAAATAATAAAAATTGATCACAATTTAGGGAATCAATAGAAGGCTAAGAAACAGTAAAAAAGTCCAGTTCCCACGATTGCATCGGTTACATTTGTCCTACTAAACAAATTATTTATCGAAAATGCGGATTGAGTTCCGTCGGTAGTGTACGCCTGGATGCAGCAAGCAAATGGGCGAGTGATTGAGAAATTATGACACCTGAAACTGCCTGGAAGGCTACACTTGGCGAATTAGAATTACAGATGACCAAAGCAACCTTCAATACCTGGCTGAAGGATGCGCGTTTGCTGGCCAATGAAGAGAATGAATACGTCATCGGCGTACGCAACGACTACGCTAAAGATTGGCTTGAAAATCGTTTGCATGACACCATTCTGCGTACCTTATCGGCCATTACGCGAATAGAAGCAAAAATTCGTTTTGTTGTCTGGTCCGACGAACTTATTGCCCCACCGTCGAAGGTTGGAAATTCGATAAAGAAAAAGGGGAAGAAAAAAGAAAAACCCTTTGAATCTTCCATACCTGAAAATATAGTCTTGAAAAACGGTCAACATTTATCCCACAAAAACAACAAAAAAATAGTTCCCCGGGACGGATACCAGGAGAGCAATTACACAAGTCAGCCAAATGGCAACGGTGGATCGTTGAACTATCGCTTCACGTTCTCCAGTTTTGTCGTTGGGTCGAGCAACCGGCTGGCTCACGCCGCGGCGCTCTCTGTTGCTGAAAATCCAGGCCAAACATACAATCCTCTCTTCATCTACGGTGGCGTTGGTTTGGGTAAAACCCATTTGTTACATGCCATTGGTCATAAATGCCGTGACGAAGGTCGCGAAATTTTATATATATCTTCAGAAACATTCACAAACGACCTGGTGCAGTCGATCCGCAAAAAGACGATGGCCGATTTTCGTGAACATTATCGCACGACGGACGTCTTGATGATTGATGATATTCAATTCATCGCCGGAAAGGAAAGTACCCAGGAAGAACTATTTCATACCTTCAACGAGTTGCACAGCCGGGGAAAGCAGGTTGTCATCTCCAGTGACCGTACGCCGAGAGCCATGGCCACTTTAGAAGAACGGCTGCAATCACGCTTCGAGTGGGGCTTGATGGCCGACATCCAACTCCCGGATATGGAAACTCGGAAAGCGATTTTACAATCGAAGGCTTATGATTTGGGAGTAGAGGTTCCTGATGAGGTCACGGAACTCATCGCCCATCGCGTGCGCCGGAATATTCGAGAACTAGAAGGTTCCTTGAACAAAGTGATGGCTTATGCGCAATTGACCGGCAGGCCCGTCGATATGGAAATTGTGGAATTGGCCTTGACGGAATTGGTCAGCCAGCCGGAGAAGGTTACGATCGATCAGGTTGTCTCGGCCGTCTGTAGTTTTTACCAGGTCACCGAAGAGGCATTGGCCAGCTCAAGCCGTAGCCGTACAATCTCTTATCCCCGCCAGATTGCCATGTATTTAGCACGAACTGAAACCGATGCTTCCTTGCCTCAAATTGGCACTAGGCTGGGCAATCGCGATCATACAACGATTCTGTACGGATATGAAAAGATAGCCAAAGAAGTTGAGCGGGATACCAGTATCAGGCGGGATACATTGGAAATTAAAGCCGCCCTTTACGAGTCAAGCTCCATTTCCACCTGACGATTAACGAAGAGGTCAACTGTTAGAAAGCTGGCTTCTTTTTTATAGCTTCTCTTCTTACTGGTTCAAGGAATTAACAAGAGGGAAAAAGCGCATAAAGTCAAATCCCTCTTCGTCATTTTCGGCGCGCCACCCAATATCGTGCTCACTGTATTCGCTGCATCCATAGGTATTGCAGGTTGTCACCCAATAAGCATAGGCTGTTCCCGGTTCGGCCGTCATATCCTGGAAGTTAGTGTTGTCGGAACTTCCAATTTTATACTGATCCCCATCCACACTTTCAGAACGAAAAATTTCATATCCTTCCGCTTCCTCAACATCACCCCAGGAAACTAAAACCTTATCCGGATGGTCCCCATCACTGGCCTGAACATCATCCGGCGCTTCCTGCGGTGGTTGGCCCGTGACAGCATTAAAACAAACGATCAACCCATCCTCCAATATACCCGTCGCATCTGAATTATTGACAAAGGAAGCAGCATTATCTCCCGACCAATTTTCCACCCCCACAGTTAGCGGTCCATCTAGCGCACCTTTAAGATTGTCATAGGCAAAGACAATCTCATAAACACCTTTTTTGTTACTCACCTTACGCTGCATGATAATTTCAAAATCATATCGCTGGTTTGGTGCATTCGCCAAATGGACATCATCAAATTCCAAAACCAAAACACTGCCATCTACTGCCTTGGCTGCACTCACGCCTCGATTCGTTTTACGATCTTCGACTATTGTCATGTCTTGCCACAAAGGGGCGAGAATATTATTGGGTAACGCCGGGTCAGCAATCATTTGTGGCGTCCATGAACGGTGATAATTGTTGTGTACATCAAAAATGATAATGCCATCATCCGTAATCCACATTTCATCATAACGTTTGCCGAAAAATTGGATAGGACCGACATCAGTGAAAAATGGACCCCAGGCGACATTATTACCTTCCACACCTAGCCAGGGGAAAATATTAATATCTTCCAGATTGAGATACCCATCAAAGCCGGTATCACAAAGGGGATCGTCCTTATTTGTGGTGATCTCATAGGCCACCTGGTTGGACGCTTCGGATTCGGAATTTAACTCAAAATCGGACGTCTGGCCCAGGGGAACGGCGCCCAGATCGATTCCCTCCACGGTCATAGACGGAGGAGGAACGGGAACCAATATATCTTTTGATAATTTGGTGGGGGTCGGATCTTCTTGTGCATTGAGTGCTGATACTACCATCAATAAAACGATGGCAGCAAGCATGGTAAAAATGGGGATCCTTAATTTCATAAAGATGCCTATAAAATTAGTTGACTTAATAAAATTAAATAGCCGCTAATTTTTTAGCCGGCCGGACTTGAGGTCCTTCTTCCCTTTACAAAATTCCGCTGATTATTAAAACCCACTATTTAACTGCTGTCACACTTTCTCACAACTTAATAAGATAAACCAAAATTGGTCAAGTGGCAATAAATAAAGACTCCTTACCTTTTGCATTATAAGTCGCCTCACGTTCCCGCCGGAATTGGCGTGTATACAGGCTGTAGTAATGCCCACGTTGGCGGATCAACTGGGCATGATTTCCCATTTCGGCAATTCGGCCGTTTTCAATCACCAGAATGTGATCAGCCCGCTTAATCGTGCTCAAGCGGTGAGCAATGATAAAGCTGGTTCGACCATGCATCACCGCTTCCATTCCCTGTTGAATCAAGGCTTCAGTCAGCGTATCCACCGAACTGGTGGCCTCATCCATGATAAAGATATCCGGTTTGGCCAAAATAGCGCGCGCCAGGCTAATCAACTGCTTCTGGCCCACGGAGAGCAAATCTCCCCCTTCCCCCACTTGTTCGTCATAACCACTTTCCAAAGTGACGATGAAATCATGCGCCCCCGCCAGTTTGGCCGCTTCAATTATTGCCGACTCATCCGCATCCAGGTTCCCATACCGTAAATTCTCGCGAATGGTTCCTGAAAAAAGATGCGGCTTCTGCAGCACCATCCCCACGCGAGATTGCAAGGCACGCTGTGTCATTTCCCGATATTCAACGCCGTCAAAGGTAATTCGACCCTTCTGCGGCTCATAGAAGCGGCATAAAAGATTGACAATGGTTGATTTACCACCACCCGTTGGACCAACAAGAGCGATTGTTTCTCCAGGCTGAATCTCCAAATTAAAATGATCCAACACCGGTTTATCCTCTTCATAAAAGAAAGATACATCAGCAAAGCAGATCGTCCCGCCAATGCTGACCTTCTGCTGCGCTCCTGGAACATCTTGAATTTCCGGCACGGAATCAATCAAGGAAAATACCCGCTCGCCAGAGGCTATTGACTGCTGCATCTGCGCATAAACACGGGCCATTTCCTGTACGGGCCACATCATAAAGGTGATATAGGCAACGAAAGCTTGAATATCCCCCACGGTCATCGCCCCAAACTGAACCTGCAAGCCACCATACCAGACGACAGCCCCAACACCAAAAGCGGTGATCAACTGCACCACGGGCAGAAAAAGCGCCGACAACCAGGCCGCCCGGAATGAGGCCTGGTACATATCTGTAGAAAGCCATTGAAACTCTTCAAGATCTTGCGCTTCCCTGGCCAATGATTTAGTCACCTTGACCCCGGTGATATTTTCATTATACGCCCCGGTAATTTTGGAATTGATTCTGCGTACCTGCCGGTATTCATTCAAGATATGCCGCTTAAACTCAAAGGCAACAATAATTAAAACCGGGATGGTCACCAGGACAATTAAGGCCATTCTCCAATTGATAGCAAACATGAAGGCAAAAGAGATCGAGATACTCAAAACACCCCAGGAAACATCCAATAGGCCCCAGGTCACCAATTCAGCAATACGCTCCGTATCCGACGTGACCCGCGACATGATCCAACCAACCGGTGTACGGTCAAAATAAGAAAAGGACAGTTTCTGCAGATGGGAGAACAACCGTTTTCTTAGATCGTACCGGATTTGCTCACCCAGGACACCAACCAGGTAAATGAAGCCAAATACTCCCGCCGCTTGCAGAATAATCAGTCCTCCATAAACGGTAATATATTCAACCAGGGCGCGGGTGTCTTGTTTCAATATCGCTTCATCAATGATCAACTTACTCAAATAAGTGAACATGGCATCAACAAGCGATACCAGGGCAATTAAAATCAGAAACCCGACCAGCTTCGGCCAGTGCGGCAAAGCCTGTTTTATGATGCGCAGAACCGTTTGCCCATTAAATTGGGTTTCGAATTCTTCTTCCTCAAACACGTGAACTGCCATTACGCTTCCACCTTAGCCAGGTCCTGTTCTAGTTCATTCTCAATCAACGTTTGCAGCTTGAAAACCTCGCGATAAGGGCCTTCTTCTTGTATCAGCACTTCATGAGTACCGCACTGCACGATCCTTCCTTTTTCCAGGACCAGGATCAGGTCGGCGCTCATGACCGTTTGAATGCGATGGGCGATGATGAAGGTCGTACGTCCGGGAATAAGCTGCTCCAGGGAATCACGAATCGCCGCTTCTGTTTCCGTATCCACGGCCGATGTCGCATCATCCAAAATCAGCAGATGGGGATCCTTTAACAAAGTCCGCGCCAGGGCGATCCGCTGCTTCTGGCCACCGGAAAGCGTCACGCCCTGCTCACCCACAATGGTATTGTACCCATCCGGGAAACTTAAAATAACATCATGAATCGCCGCTGCACGGGCCGCTTCCGCAACTTCTTCATCGGTCACATCCCGGTCCACCCCATAACGGATATTGTCAACAATCGTTCGTGAGAAAAGGAAAGCTTCTTGCTGCACAATGCCAATCTGGCGGCGCAAATAGTAGCGCTGATATTCCTTCAATTCCACGCCGTCTAGTTTGATACTGCCGCTCGTATATTCATAAAATCGAAGCAGTAAGTTGACCAAAGAAGATTTCCCCGATCCTGTCGAGCCAATCAAGGCCACCGATGTTCCGGGGGGACAGTGAAAACTAATATCATGTAGAACCGTTGCATCACCATCATATTCAAAACTGACATTTTCAAAGCGCACATCCCCTTTAATGGGACAATCGGGCCGCACATTTCCTGCATAAATCGGTTCACGATCTTCTTTAATCACATCACGCACCCGCGAATAGGAGACCATCCCCTGGGACATCTGAACGATCAGCCGGCCCAGGTTGCGCATCGGCCACAACAACCAGCCCAGCAAACCCAGGTATGCAAGATAAGTGCCGACGGTAATCGTGCCATTAATGGCCATCAGCGCACCGACAGCGAATCCGATCAACATTTGACCCCCGACCAGGATATCCGTTGATGGCCAATAAAAGGCGTGCATTACCAACAGCCGCTTACCCCGCCGGAACCGTTCAAAATTGTCTCCTTCAAATTTTTCCTCTTCATATTCTTGCCTGGCAAAGGCGCGAACAACACGGATTCCACTCAGGTTTTCCTGTAAGGTCGTTGAAAGTTTTGCTTCTTGCTCCTGAAATTCTTCAAAGCGCTTGGCAATACGACCGAAGAACAGAGCAGAGACAAGGAGTAAAAAGGGAATAACGATCACCGAAATAAGTGCCAACTGCTGGTTTAGGAACAATAGAGCGACAAAATTGACCAGGAACAGCATGATGACCCGGCCAAAACCGATTGCCTGCTCCGCATAAAAGAGGCGCATGGCATCCACGTCCGATGTCGCACGTTGGATGAGTTCTCCCGTTGCCGTCCGGTCGTGATAAGAGAAGGAAAGGCGTTGGATATGGTCATAAAGGTAATCTCGCAGACGAATGGTCGCCCCTTCGGCCGCTGCCGCCGCCCATCGGCCGCCTAGAAAGGTGAACAATCCCTGGAATAGAGCCAGGACGACCACCCCCAAGGCAACCCAGGGCAGCCGGTCTTGCAGCGCCGGCTCGCCTAAAACATTATCCGTGTAATAACGCAGAAGAAAATAAAAGCCGGTGTGGAACACGGCCGCCAATCCTACGGCCGCCGTCGCCCCCACAAAAAACCAGCGATAACCGGTCAACATGCGCCACAAACCCAACAGGCGGTTGTCGGTTACAGTCTGCTTAAGATCAAAAGTGGACTCCCCGGAGAATGGTGTTTCACGGGACATAGCCCGCCAATGATACTTGATTCATGGGTAGGAATCAATTCAACATTTCCTTGACTCAAGATTAATTTAGTAAAACCTTTTCTGATAACGTTAAAAATCTGGAAGACAGAGTGGAGAAAGCCAAAAATCATTCCAAAAATGGCTTAACGACCGCACCCAAACCTTAGGTACAGAATAAAAAGTATCAAACACCTAATTTACTCATTCTCTAAATTTTTATGTTCTCTTCGGCGGCGATTTGGGAATCTATCTCAGATTTATGGGCATCATAAAATGCAAGCGTTTCTTTGATCTGGTTAACCGTTAATCCGAACTCAGATGCAATCTCTTCGGGTTCCATTTGCCAATGTTTGAGGGCAATCAACACTGTCTGAACACGGATACCCGTTCCTCGCAATATTGGCGTTGGAATACCTGATGTTCCTCGTCTATATGTTATTTTTTGAAAAATCTGTTCGGAGGAAGTTAAAAATATGATAAGATTAACTTACTCAATACCTGGTCGAGCGCGAACATCTAATGCTAGAGCACCATCCTGGAGTACACGGAGAGGGTTAATCTCAATCTCTGCAATTTGTGGATAATCGAGCGCTATTTGGCCTAATCGGGCCAGGACATCAAGCACGGCCGCTTTATCCCCTGGCTTAATATTTCGATACCCATCCAATTTACGTCCGGCCCAGGTGTTTTGCAACAGCCACTGGCCATCGGCCGTCGTTAAAGGTGCGAGAGCAAAAGCCACATCCTTCAAACCTTCCACCTCCACCCCGCCGGATCCAAACATCAATAAAGGTCCAAATTGGGCATCGCGCTTCATGCCCACAATCACATCTTGTCCAATTGAGATCATTTGTTGCACAAGCACCCCCGAAATATGAGCAGCCGGGCGCGCCTCACCTACCTCGGAAAGGAGATCATGATAAGCAGCCTTGACTTCAGCCGTACTCCGCAAATTGAGCCTAACTCCGCCTACATCTGATTTGTGAGCAATCTCAGAAGCCTCTATTTTTAGGGCTATCGGTAGTCCGATCGCTTGCGCGGCTTGAATTATTTCTTGCTCCGACCGGGCAAGAATAGATTTTGGAGCTGGAATGTTATAAGCGCCAATCAGATCACCTAGCGCAGCCTGTGATAGCCATTCATCCTTTAATTCTAGGAATGCAAATTTCTGATCAGGTGTTGGAACATTGTACTTCTCGGATTGTCTCGAAAGAAAAGTAAAACGACGAAACAAGGCCGCCAATGCTGAAGCGGCACTCTCTGGGAAAGTGAACGCAGGGATATGGACCCCGCGTAAGTAGGCCAGCGCCTCCTGCACCAGACCATGCCCCATAACAGAAATGAGGACTGGTTTCGCGCTGTTTTGAATGATAGGGATGAGTTGTCTCGCCACGCCTCCGGCTGAGAACATGGGCGGCGGGGGCAGAATAATCAGGACAGCATCCACGCCCTCATCGGCCAACAACAGGCGCAGACTTTGCGCATATTGCTGCGGCGTTGCTGAGGCCAGCATATCTACCGGGTTCCGGACACTGGCAGCATCAGATAGCAAATCTCGCAGCGTATTCCGGGTTTGCTGGGATAAAGAGGCGAGCCGTAAACCTTGTTCCTCTATCGCATCCGCAGCCATTACACCCGGCCCGCCGGCATTGGTTAATATGGCGACATGAGGTCCTTTGGGCAGTAAACTCCAGGCTAAGGCGCGCGCCCAATCGAACATCTCTTCGGCCGTCCGCGCCCGCAAAACACCTGCTCGCCTGAATGCTGCCTCAAAAGCTGCTTCTCGCCCGGCCAATGCACCAGTGTGAGACGTTGCCGCCTGCCGGCCGCCACGCGTTCGGCCAACCTTCAATACGATCACCGGTGTATGAGGGGTTACCTTATTAGCCACCTGTAAAAACTTTCGGCCGTCGCTCACGCCCTCCAAATATAAAGTCACAACCTTCGTGTTCTCATCCTCAGCCACCGGGCCTAGAACTTCCGTTTCTGTAACATCCACCTGATTTCCCAGGCTAACCAGGCGGGAAAAACCAAACCCTTGCCCGCGAGACCAATCGACAACAGCCGCACATATTGCCCCGGAATGGGAAATAAAAGCGATGTCACCGGCAGGGGGTGTGGGTGGCGGTAAAAATGTGGTATCCAGCGGCAAATGGGTATCCATCAAACCAATACAATTAGGTCCCATCAAGCGCATATCGAACCGGCGTGCAATTTGCAAGCACTCATCCTCCAACTTCGTACCCTTCTCGCCCACTTCACGGAAGCCTCCTGAGGCGATAATAAGCCCCTTGATCCCCTTTTCTCCACATATCTTGAGGGTTGAAGGAACATGATGGGAAGGGATCAGGATCACCGCCAGGTCAACTGCTTCGGGAATGTCATTTACATTTTGGTAAACAGGCCTGGAAAAAAGGCTGCCTCCTTTTGGATTGACAAAATAGAGCGCACCTTGAAAGCCGCAGTTCACCAGGTTATAGGCGATGCCATATCCTAGCTTGGCCGGGTTAGTAGAAACGCCGATGACGACGACACTTCTTGGATTAAAGAACTGATTTAGCGATTGTTTGGGGCTTTCATGCATGAATTAAATTCCCATCAGGCTGTTCTACGGCAAACCATAACACCTCTAACGGCCTCAATTGCAGCGTTTCATATGGCATCTCCACATCGGCCGTTCTTAAGGTCATTAAAAACCTTCTCTCGTAAGACCGTGCGTTCCTCAGCATGAGCGGGTTAATCTTTCAACCATACTTGCAGTTCAAGAGCCACATTATAATCATTAAGTTGGTTCACCACCACACGCGATGTCAGATGTTGTAGATAAGCTGGATCATCAGCAATTTATTCTAACATCAACCGGCGCAAAGTTTCTTGCAATAATCTTTCTCTTTTTAGAGAGACCTGATTTCAACATGCAAGTTTAAAGCGTCAGCTTAGCAAGCTCAAAAACATCTGTGCCGGTTATTTTGAGTATCCACCTGTATTAGAGTAAAATTTTGTATCGCGATTGAAAAGTGAACCTCCATTCAACATAAAAGAGATTAAATCATGCTCAAATCATTTACTCGTTTATTTGTTATCTATCGAGGATATCGACTTAAGCTCATATTCTCACAGATTTTGTTATTTATTTCCGCCCTCTGCATGATCGGTGTAGCGACCTTGACCCAGCGTCTGATCAACGACGGGATTGCCACTGGCGATATTGAAGTCGTGCTTCAGACCGGATTATGGATGGGAGTATTGGCAATAATTGCCGGCCTCACCATGGCAGGCACGGCCGCCTACGCCGTCTTCTTCGCCCAGGGCACTGCCTATATCATCCGTTCCCGCCTCTATGAGAAAATCCAGGAGTTTTCCTTTGGAAATTTTGACCGCTACCGTACTTCTAATCTTCTTGTACGCCTAAATGCTGATGTTAACAACATCATGAATGCGGTCATGTATTCAGTGATGCTCCTCTTGTATGCACCCTTCATGGTTATAATCGCTTTCATTTTGGCCTTGATTAACACCCCCAATTTGGTGTGGATTATGGTCGCCGTCACTGTCGTTGTCCTGGGCATTATGTTTTTCCTGGTACCACAAATATTTAACGCCTATGATGAACGGCAAAAACGCCTTGACAATCTTAACAATACGCTGCAAGAAAATCTTTCTGGCGTACGCGTCGTAAAAGCATTTGTACGCGAAGATCTGGAAATGGAACGATTTCGGGAACGATCTGATGAATTGCGCAAACCGGCATTTCGCGCCGCATTCCGGGTTGCTTTTTTTTCACCCATGCTCTCCGGCATCTCACAACTGGCCATCGCCACAGCTATCCTTGTTGGTGGCACACAAGTGTTAAGCGGCACCGGCTTAAACATTGGTGAACTCATCTCTTTCACCCAATATTTGAACATGGTGGTTATGCCCCTGGCTTTAATGGCCGTGGTCATTCCTTTCCTGCTGCGTGGGGATGCATCAGCCGGGCGAATTTTTGAAGTTTACGACAGCGAAGCCGTTATTAAGGACAAAGAAGGCTCTCGGATCCTTAATCCGGAGGATATAAAGGGCAAGGTCGAATTTGATAATGTCACCTTCGCTTTCCGCCGGCCTGATGGCCAACTGGACCCACCGGTATTAAAGAACATCAATTTGACAATTGAGGCTGGACAAAGCATTGGCATACTAGGAGCCACAGGATCAGGCAAAACTGCTTTGGTGAACCTCATTCCTCGCTTTTATGATGTAACGGAGGGACGGATCACGATTGATAACATGGATGTTCGCGATATTGAACAAGAAAATTTACGGCAGATCGTCGGTGTTGGCTTACAAGAAGCGCTGCTATTCCAGGGAGATGTGCGATTTAATCTCAAATTCGGTGCTCCTGATGTTGATGATGAAGTTATGCAAAATGCAGCCAAAGCGGCCGATTCTTACGGCTTCGTCAACAATTTGCCCCTTCAATGGGAAGCCTCTGTTGCCCGCCGCGGTTACAACTTCTCTGGTGGCCAGCGTCAGCGCCTATCCATGAACCGCACATTGACCACGCGTCCACGAATTCTCATTCTTGATGATAGTACGAGCGCCTTAGATGTAGCCACGGAAAGCCGTGTCCAGGATGCCATTCCGCGCTTTGCCCCTGACTTAACCACGATTTATGTAGCCCAGCGTATCAGCGCTGTGATTAACCTGGACAACATCTTATTAATGGAAAATGGAGAGATAGTAGGCATGGGCAATCATGAAGAATTGATAACCAGCAGTCCTTTGTACCAGGAGATTTACGAATCACAGCTTGGCGGGGGCGTTCTTGCCGGAATTGATAATGAGGTGAACGCATGAAAGATGATGCAACTTTAACACCCGCTGTTAAGAAAAAAGACGATACTGTTCAAATACTCGGCCGGCTGGTCGCGTATATGGCCGGAGGAGAAGCACGCGGACGGTTCGTCATCGCTTTAATCCTGCGCATTCTTGGCTTAATTGGCTTAATCCTCTTGCCAACCTTCACCGGCCAGGCTATCAACCAGGCCAGCAATCCTAATGGCTCAGTCGCTGAATTGCAGCGCTGGATCCTGTATGCCTTTGTCGCCGGTATTTTCTACCTCTCCTTAAGCTGGATGGCTGAACGCATCTTTTCTGATCTGGCCACAAAAGGTTTATTCAAGCTGCAAACAGCACTTTTCAACCATATGCAGACCTTATCATTAACCTTTTTTGATCGCCAGCCATTAGGCCAATTATTGAGCCGTGTGACCAACGACACGGAAGCCGTAGCCCTCTTTTATGAACAAGCAGTGGCTCAAATCATTCGTGCCATTGCTCAAATATTGTTGATTGTGATCATCATGTTTATCGCTGATTGGCGTTTGGCCATCGCTGCTTTGCTCATTGTCCCGGTCATGCTGTTTTTGACCTCGGTTATTCAACGCGCCTCAACCCCCGCCTTTGCCAAAATGCAGGAGACCATGGGCGAGCTCAGTGGCTTTCAGGAAGAAACCATTTCCGGCCACAAGGTGATCATCAGTAACCGCCGCCAGGATTGGGCGACGGAAGCGAACCAGGAGTTGGCCGCCGGAGTTTTTGACGTGGGCAGCAAAGCTTATTTCACTTCACTGCTGCAGATGCCATTAACAAGCGCTCTGACTGTGATGCAGATCGTGATTGTGCTTATTGTCGGAGCATTCCTGGTCATCGGAGGGCAGACGCAGTTGGGTGTAGTTATCGCTTTTACCGGCTATGCTGCCTTGCTGTCCGGTCCCTTATCGGAAATCGCCAATTTAACCAGCACAACCCTTACAGCCGTAGCCGGTGGCCGGCGAGTCTTTACTATCATGGACGAACAACCAACCATTATGGATGCTCCCGACGCCAAAAAATACGAATATATGGGTGGGCATATCGAGTTTAAGGATGTTGATTTCAGTTACGTGCCCGGTCGAAAAATTTTAAAACATAATACCTTTGTTGCCGAGCCGGGTCAGAAGATCGGCATTTGTGGCCCCACAGGGGCCGGTAAGAGCACGATCATGAACATCTTAACTCGCTATTATGATATCGACAGCGGCACAATCCTGATCGATGGCCAGGACTTGAAGACTCTAACCCAGGTTAGCCTGCGCGATCAGGTGGGTATGGTTTTGCAAGAGGCTTTTCTCTTCTCCGATACGGTTATGAACAATCTCAAGTATGCCCGTAAAGGAGCGACCGACGAGGAATGTATTGACGCAGCAAAACAGGCCAACGCCCATGAATTCATCATGAATTTACCACAAGGGTATGATACGATGATGATCGAACGTGGTTCCAACCTCAGCCAGGGGCAGCGGCAGATGATCACTATTGCCCGCGCCATGGTGGCCAACCCCAAGATCATGATCCTTGACGAAGCCACCAGCAATGTGGACACACGTACCGAAAAATTAATCCAGGAAGGGTTGCAGCGATTGATGGAAGGACGCACCAGCTTTGTTATTGCTCATCGCTTAAGCACCATCCGGGATTCGCATAAGATTATGGTTCTCAACGGCGGCGAAATCGTGGAAATGGATTCCCATGATAATCTTATGGCTGCCAAGGGGTTTTATTATACGCTCTACATGAGCCAGTTCAAGGGCAAGGGTCCTGGAAGCAACGGAACCGCTCCAGAAACTACGGATTGGGTAAGTACGTAAGTGCAACGATGCCAACTTTTAGAAAAGATGGCATCATTTTTAGGAGATCAGCCAAATGAGCTGGCAGGCATTAGAAGAAGGCAACAAGGAATTGGCCAATTTCGGCCGAGAGCGTTTTTCCAGTAGGGTGGCTTACCTGGCAACCGTCCGCAAGGATGGTTCACCACGTGTGCATCCCGTGACGCCGATCATCGGCGACGGCCGCCTGTTTCTATTTATGGAGCCTACATCCCCGAAAGGGTTTGACCTTAAGCGTGACGGCCGTTATGCGTTACATTGTAGTGTAGAAAATGCGGATGGCGGTGGCGGAGAATTTTTCATTAATGGCCGGGCACACTTCATTCAAGATGATAACACCCGGCAGGTCGCCGTCCATGCCGCCAGCTACGATCCGGCCGATCGTTACATTCTCTTTGAACTATCCGTGGAAAGCGCATTTTCTAATGTTTACCAGAAGGACGGTCCACCCCTTAGAAATCGCTGGAAAAATGTCGACTGATTTCTCATCTCCCATAAAATAACCCGAACCCAATGATTGACCAGGATGTAATCCCGATTCAGGTAAAACATCGGCTATTAACCCTTTTCCTCCGCTTTCATCCGCTCTCGACCGCGTCCCATCGTAGACTCCAACCGCTTTAAAACTGTGAAATCACCCGCCGCCGAAGCTGCGATCAAGCTCTTCCTGCAAGGCATGTCGTTGCTTATACTCAAGGCGCCAACCGGTCACCAATTCTTTCACCCGCTCCGCTTCTCCTAATTCCTGCATCTTGCGCAAATAGCAGCACACCTGGCGATACCCTTTACGACTCACCTGCACCTGCAGCGTTTCCCTGGCCAGCTTTTCATAAGCCTGGCTGAGTTCATGAGGATATTCTTTGGCCAGATATTGATGATAGGTTGGGGCAGCTTTCGGTTTGGCCAGGACAAAATCAGCCAATTCAGGCCACATTTTTTCTTCAACAAAAAGCTGGCCAGTATCCATCCAGAGTTGGTCCGATGAATCTAAGTGGCGTAAGATTTTTCTCCGCAGCTCAGGCCATTCTTCATCATCATATAATTCCTCCAGCATATCAAAATATTCTATCTCGCCCGTTTCCACATACAGATTCCATAGCAAACTCTTTTGCTTTTCTAAATCTCCCTCGATTTCGGCGATCTCCAACAGCGCCGCCAGAAAATCCGGCTTTAAAGCAGGAATGTCCGGTCTTGGCTTAGCCAGCCAGGCCTCACCGATTTTTCGCGCCTCATCCAGGTTTCCTTCTTCGATGTATAAGAGGGCCAGGACGAACTGCATGCGTTCTTTGTGTTGGTGTTTCACCAAAAAATCGTGCGCCGCCCGACTGTTTCCCTCCCGCTGATAGATGGCGATCTTAAGCAAGGCTGCTCGCTCCCAATCATACTCGGCCGCCCAACCCTGCCCGGACCGGCGGTTGGCCATCTCGTCCAATGCTGAGAAAAACACCTGGCGCTGCTCGGACGTTTCCACCAATGCACCGGCAATGCCCGCCAAATCCCAGATCCAATCCCAATCAGTAAATGGTTCTTGCCTGGCCTTTTGCAAACAATATTTAAACAACAACGCCCTTTTATTTTTGTCCAATTCGTCAGCCGCCATCATCAATCCGTCAAACGCAAATTGGACACACTCACTCAAAGCGCCCATTGAATCATCCGCATGTGCGAGAGCCGGTACAACCTCTTCAATCACAGCCTTGAAAATGCGTAAGGCGTGAGCCGTGCGGCCAGTTTCCAGGTATTCTTGGGCAAGGTCCAGCAGAAGCAGTAGCCCATCCGCAGCTTCAGCAGCACCCCAATAATCAATAAATTTATGCTTTCCTTGCACCGCTTGCAGGATATCACGGACATCACCCTTCGCTCCTCGACCATACTTCCGTTCCTTGTGCGGCTCGGCCAACAACATATTCTGCAGCCCTTCATCCTTCAGCGCCTGTTTAACCAGCAGAGCGTCCACCTCCTCACGGGAGAGATAAGCTACAACCTCGCGCAGCATATCTGCTTTTCCGGATTTTTTACGGCCGGGCTTCTTCCCTTTTTTTACGGGCGCGCTTCCCAACTGATCCTCAAGGGCCAACAAAACAGCAGCAACATGTTCACAAATAGGATCACTATCGCCGCAGCCACAGCGCCATATGAGCTGCCGGTCATCCTCGATCGTCACTGCCACCTGGTAGATATCTCGCCCCTCTACAGACGCCAGCCAATAATTTCTATCGAACTGTTTGAGCTGTAAGATATGGCCGCCTTTATAATGATTTTTTGCGGCCTGGAAAACGATTGGGTCCAATTGGTTGCGAAAATTTGCTAACGTTGTCATCCTGTCTTCCTCCTAACCTGGGGCAAGATGCCTGGCGATGGCCAGTTGCTATTGTCCGACCAGGATTTAATGCTGCCGTCTAAATTATACAACCCTTAATCAGACCGAAACTTTGACCCGTCAGGCAGTGTCGTCTCTATTAAGGAAAAGGCCCTGTCTAACTGCTGCTCAGTGATTAGGGCACCGGTCAAGTCAGCTTCCCTGAAATCGGCATCAAGCACATTCGCCCTCAGTAAATTTGCCCCACGAAAATCAGCCCTCACCAGGAATGCGCGGCTCAAATCCGCGCCGGATAGGTTTGCCCCACGTAGGTCAGCATCCGTCAGGTCAACTTCCTGTAAATTCGCGCCATGTAAGATGGCATTAGCCAGATCGGCCGCTCGCAAATCACGTCCCCGAAGATCCCGCCAGGCCATATTGGAGCCTTCTTTGCTGTCTTCAGAGAACGCTTCGGCCGGCAGATCGTCCAAACCGGAATATGGCTGGCCGTTGGGAAGAGTGACACCAGTTAATGACCCGGCCTGGCGAAGCTGCACGGCCGTCACCGAAGCCCCCGTTAACTGCGCCCCACTGAGATCGGCCCCAATCAATCGCGCCCCGCTCAAATCGGCCGCCAACAAATTGGCATCACGCAAATCAACATCGCTTAAATCGGCGCGGATTAAATTTGCTTCTCGCAGATTCGCTCCACTTAAGTCTGCCCTGCGTAAGTCCAAAAAGCTCAAATCGGCCTGCGCTAAATTGCCCTTGCGTCGATTAAAATAGAGGCCCATAAATAGCTGCTGGCGCAAATCCATATAAAACTTGACCAGGCGCAAAAACAAACGGTAGCGGGAGCGTTTCATCTTCTAAAAATGCCCGGCTCAAAACTGAACCGGGCATTGCATCCATTCAATCCTTACTATTAGCCTTCATCGTCTTCCGCGTCTTGCACCGCGGCGCGGGAGAAGATGGCAACAATGGCGCCATCCGCTGTGCGCATCTCCATGGCATTGCCGGTGATTTGATAGGTTGCCGCCGTTTCCAGGGCATTTAGATAGGCATTTTCCTGATCCATCACGTCCTCGTCTGGGCACAACAAACGCGTCGCGGCCACCGGGCCGATTGCAATTTCTGTTCCTTCGGTTGAATAAGGGGAGGTGTAATTGTTGCAGCCAGCGCTGCCGCTGAGACGGCCGTCTTCAGCAAAAACGGCCGTGATCGAACTTCCGGTCAGCACCGTCACCACCGCTTCACTCCCATTGTTGTAGCTGATCACATTCCATGATGTTCCGGCCAATTCGCCACTCGCCGGATCAAAAGTAGCCGTTCGCGTTCGGTTTTCATCAAACAGCCACAATGCTCCGCCGTCGGTGACCTCGTAAAATGCGGCACCCTCCAACACCTGGATAAAGCTGTTTTCTTGTTCCGTGATCCCTCCTGGGCAAGCGATGAGCGTGGTGATGATTGGTCCGAAACTGATACGAATCCCTGAGGTTTCATAGGAGGTTGCCACATTGTTGCAGCCGGTTGTGGCCGCAATGTTGCTTTCATCAACAAAATCCAGGGTCACCGGTGTTCCGTCGACGAGCGTCCCTTCGCTCATGGAAGTCAAAGTCCAGCGCGTGCCGGCCAATGGTGATGTTTCCATATCCGAGTCTTCTTCATCCGCCATCATCTCCTCATCACCTGGACCTTCAACTGTCATGTCATCCGGATCGTCGGTATCATCCTCCATCAGCACGTCATCGCCATCGTCCATCATTGGGTCTTCATCCGCTTCCATCATTGAATCATCGCTCTCTTCCATTGGCGGTTCAGGTATTTGAGATGGAGCGGGAATCACCAACTTCTGACCGACAAGAATAATGTTTGGATCGGAAATGGCGATGAAGCTGCTATCCACCTTCGCGCGTGCGTTCGTGGCCTCAATGATTAGTGGGTAAGCACTGACATCGTCATAAAAAACCCGCGCCAACTGGATCAAACCATCTCCTTCTTCGACGACATAAATCGTTTCCCCGTTATCTTCCTGGGCCGCCGGCGCAGCGCCGGCAACGGCAACGCTCAATAACAATACAAGCCCGATGATGCTCAACTGTATCATACGTTTCATTGTTTACTCCTTTTCTAACCTGACTGTAAAACAAATTGCCTAATTTGTTCCCTGCGCAAGCTGGAAAGCATGCGCTACAACCCGTAGAACAAACATTCCTGTTTGTTCAGCCGCAAGCTGGAAAGCTTACGCTACAAAATATAAACCAAACCTTACCATCTACGAAACATGACAACATAATAAATTATGACACACCCTATCAAGCCAAACAACCTCTCTGCCAATGAAACCAGGAGGTGCTTCCAAAAAAATTCACCATACAAGGGTTTCTATCCACCCAAAGAAAACAATGTTTTCATTCATTCACCCGACAGCAAAAGCAACATATTGTAAAATCCATTCATAACAAATTGTGAGGACACTATGCCCCAACTCAGTCTCTTATGGCCATCCGGCCGTCCAACCCAACTCGGCCAACTGCCGGCAAACACTGTCCGCGATCTTGAACTGGAAGCTATTATCCAGGCCATGTGCACAAACAGCGTCTACCACCGGGACATTCGTGCTGTTTTGAGCCGTCCCTGCCTGGATGAGGCCACAATTCGTTACCGGCAGGATATTTTCCGCGATCTACTCGATCAACCCGCGCTGGCCGCCCAATTAAACACCTTGCTGCCCCTGCTGGAGGAACTGACACGCTTCACCTTCCTGAAAATAGGTCGGGGAAACCCATTGCAGGAAATCATCGGCCGTGCGCGTGAATTGGAGCTTTTAGTCGAGATTGTCCGGCTGCTGCACGAATCCTTTTCAACCAACAACACATCCTTTCAATCATCCGCGCTCCGCGCATTACACGATCAGATTAATTCCTTAACGGCCGATCGCCAATTTCAACAACTGGCGGCCGATCTACCCGCTCTATTGGAAGCGCTGCGCAGCAAAGCCAGCATCACCATCGGCGTCAATCTCGATCACCATCTGCGACCGGAAGCGGCCCTACTTCTCTCGGTGAACGAAGAGCGGTTTACCGACAGCAGCCTGCTCGACCGCCTGCTGGGCAAAGGAGCCGGTGCCGGCAAAGGCATCGCCCCCATCCACCGTCCACCCGAACTGTACCAACATTCCGACCCTGTAAGCGGCGATCGCAGTGCCCGCCAACGGCTCGATCCGCTGATGCTGCCCTTGTTCAAAGATCTGGCCAAAGTCATGGAGAAGATATCCGCGCCTGTGGCCCAAGAATTAAAGAAATATGTGCAGATCAACGGCCGATTCCTGGCCGAAATCTACCCCGAACTGATCTTCTACATCCAGGCCTGGCATTTGCTCAACCGCCTGCAGGAAGCAGGGCTGCCGTTCACCTTCCCAGAGATCCTGCCCGCCGATAAACGGGCTGGTGAGGTTAAAGCCGCCTACAATTTACAGTTGGCTATGCAAAAAATCGGTGATCCTGAGCGAAAAGTTATCAGCAATGACATTCACTTCGGACCCCACGGCCGCATCGCCATTCTCACCGGTCCCAACCAGGGCGGCAAGACCACCTATATGCAGTCCGTTGGCCTGGTGCAGCTTTTAGCCCAGGTGGGCATGCCCGTGCCCGGAATATCGGCCGAGATCAGCCCTGTGGACGCCATCTATACCCATTACCCGGTAGAAGAGCGGCTTGAATTAGGAACCGGCCGCTTTGGAGACGAAGCGCGGCGCATTCGGTCAATCTTTGAGAAAGTGACCGGCCATAGTTTGGTGCTTTTCAATGAAAGCCTCTCCACAACCAGCATGGGCGAAGGGGTCTACCTGGCTCGCGACATCCTGGCTGCCTTGCGCCAGGTCGGTCTGCGCGCCATATTCACCACCCATCTGCACGAACTGGCCGCCGATGCTGAGAAAATCAACGATCAAACACCGGGTGACAGTCTCATATTCAGCCTCGTCGCCTCCAAACCAGAAGATGGGAAAGATAGCTACAGCTACCGGATTAAACCAGGGCCTCCGCTCGGCCGCAGTTATGCCGACCACATCGCCGCCCGCTACGGCATCAGCGATGAGCAGTTACGAGCGTTGTTAAAGGAAAGGGGATTGATTTGAAATTTCCTCCCTTATCCCAGTGCTTTCTAAAATCAAAAAAATTCTTGGATCGCTAAATGAAAAAATTTGCTTTTCGGAGTCCTTTTATATACGATTATACATATCCCCCCAGGTTCTTCGGAAGCTGGGCGCGAGGCCGCGAAAGCGGTCTTTGCTCCTTTTCTAGCCTTCACCAATTTGTATATTCTAAACAAAACCTCAATTAATCGAACAAATATAGACAATATGTTGACAATTTGTCGATAATCCTTATGATCTGAGTAAAACAGAAATATAGGTGATTTTAAGGAGCGACAAATGTCCGATGCCTTAATCTGGGGCGCCTCCGGTGGAATGGGGCAAGCCCTAATAACAAAACTAGCAGATAATGGCTGGCGGGTATTCGCTGCTGCCCGTGATACCTCATCAATCCCGACGAATGTTGCAGAAGCTTATCGCTTTGAGGCCGGGGATTTGCACACCATTCGCGATGTAGCCCTCGACCTGGCCCATCGTACCGACGGTCTCGACCTGTGGGTGTACACTGCCGGAGATGTACAGGCCGACTTTTTGCGTAAGTTGGGCCTTGATGCCTGGACGGCCGTCCTTAACTCCAATTTCAACGGCGCTTTTCTAACAATCAGCCATACCCTCAACCTTATCAATGATGATGCTCAGGCTGTCTTTATCGGCGCTTATATTGACCATCTCATTATCCCCAAAATGTCCGCCTATGCCGTAGCCAAGGCCGGTCTGGAGCCAATGGTCCAAATCCTGCAAAGGGAGCAACGCAAAATTAATTTCACCCTGGTCAAGCCTGGGTCCGTGGCCACTGATTTCTGGCAAAATGTCCCGTTTAAGATGCCCGCCAGCGCCAAGCCACCCCAGGTCATCGCCGAGGCGATATACAAACAATATCAACAGGGAGAACGAGGTGTGCTAGAATTGTGAATCCTCATCAGATTATCGATTCAAAAGGTGACAGTCACTTAAATCGTTACGATCTCTCTGATTAGAAGTAATAAGTGACTGTCACATGATGAGTTCGACTTAGAAAACAAAACACTTGATTTTTGGGAGCATGATTTATGGAAACCTTATGGCAAAAAATTGATCGTCTTGATTGGAACCTGACCACCTGGATGGCCAAAAACGGCATCACTATTCTCCGTTTTTCAATTGCAGTGATTTACATCTGGTTTGGCGCGCTGAAGTTCATCCCTGGGGCCAGTCCGGCCGAGGCGCTTATTCGCGATACCTTGCCCTTCCTTCCAATGGACCTGTTCATCCCGTTCCTGGCCTTGTGGGAAGTGGCTATCGGAGTTGGGTTTTTAACCGGCAAATTCATGCGTATAACAATTCTGCTCATGGTTTTGCAGATGATGGGCGCGGTCTCACCAATCATCCTCAACCCGGAAGCAGTGTTCGTATCATTTCCTTTTGTCCTGACTTTGGAAGGACAATATATCGTAAAAAATGTGGTGCTGATTGGCGCGGCCGTCGTCGTTGGCGCGACGGTGCGCGGCGGACGGCTTACCAATGAACCAGGTACAAATTCTATCAAAGGAGTATTCAACCAGGACCGTCGAGAAGAAACATATACCCCGTAGGATAGGCTCTGCCTGTCCGTGTCCGGTAAACTGGCAAACGAAACAGGTTTTGATGAATAATGTTGTGCAAAATGCCCTTCTCTAAAAAATAAACCTCAGAAGCATTTTGCAACTTCAATGACAACCTGCCGTATAATCGATTGCAAGAAGTTTTGGTAGGTTGCATGAATTTATCCACCTGGACAACTGAACAACTATTGAGCCTGGCCTCTGACCAGGCAATGGTCAACGCCGGGCAGTCGGCCGCCGATCCGGGTAAATGGGCCCGCTGCGGCCGTTCATCACAAGGCATCTGGGGTGAATTCAGCAATCGTGGCAAACCGCCACAACAAACCTTCATATCTCTGCCCAATATAGCTCCTTCCTGCAACTGCCACAGCCGTAAATTTCCCTGCCGCCACGTTTTGGGCTTGACATTGCTGTACAAAGAGTCACCCCAGGCGTTCAATTCAACGGTTCAACCCGCCTGGCTTCCCCTTCCCGGTGACCAGAAAAAGGAAAACAACGGTCTCCTCACCCGGCACCGTCTCTACGAAGATCAATTAAACAAAGCGCAAACCATCCTGGAAGCGTACGCTCGCTGGCTGCATGATTTAATCCACAGTGGATTGGCCACCTTGCCCAAACAGCCACCCAGCTATTGGTCTTCTATGGCCCAACGCCTGCAAGAAAATGGCCTGTATACGCTGGGCCAGGAACTGCGCCAACTTCCCGCAATCACCAAAATGCCTAGGGCACGGACCCCATCTCTTTTGAAAAAAACGTCGCAGGCCAATCGCCCGCGTATCAAAAAGAAAAAAAGTGAAGGCCCATCCGACTGGCCCTTAGCCGCATTACAGCAATTAGGCCGCCATTATCTGATCACACAAGGGTTTGCCAATTACCAGCAGCTCCCACCCGCCGCGCAGGCCGACTTGCGATATGCCGCCGGCTGGTTTGTTAATCCCGACGATCCGCCGGCAAAGGTTCTGCGCGATCGCTGGCTGGTGATTGGAACCCGTTTTCAGGGCTGGGACAAGGAAACGATACAGCATTCCTGGCTCTGGGGCGTGCGCTCCCGGCGCTTCATTTTGCTCTCTCGCCCATTCCCCCGGCAAGACCCTGCCTTCCAACCGTTTATTATCGGGGGCACGGCCGACGCCACCCTGCACCTTTTGCCCGGCGCCTGGCCATTTCGCGCACAACTGGCCCGGTTATATGCCTTCGAGAAACAGGAATTCATGATCCCCGTATTCACTTCGCTGAAAGAGGCTCAATCTGCGTTCGGCCGTGCGCTCAGCGCCAATCCCTGGCTCAACCTTTTTCCACTGGTCCTGGGCCAAATGGAGGTACAGCGGCTGCACAAACGCTGGTATCTACGTGATCGGCAAGGCTTCGGCTGGCCGCTGCCCATTGATTTTACCTACGGCTGGCACCTGGCTGCTATGCAAAAAAATGAAAAAACCGCGCTATTTGGCGAATGGAATGGGCAATTCTTCAACCCTCTCTCATTCATAGAAGGCTCAGCCCCGCTGCCCATGCACATAATAAATGGTGTGAAATGACCACCTGGCCAGACCTGGTAAAAATTGCCCTCCTGGGAACCCGGCGCGGGCAGCTCGACCTGGAATCGGATCATTCCTCCTTGAACGAATTCTGGCAGAAGCTAGCCGATGATGATGCTGAACACCAACTGCTCAGCGCCGCCGGCGGCGCGACGATTTACCAACGCATTGGGAATGAGCCACTCAAGCTGCCACCCCAAACACCACAAGCGTCACTCTCTCAGGACACGCGACCCGCTGCGAATGCTGAAATATCTCGCCTCTTAGCGACGATGCTCAACAATGTTCGGCGCGACCATCTGCCTGAATGCTTAATCGCTTTACACCGCGCCGGAAGACGTCTGCCGCCACGCCTGGTGCCAAATATGCTGGCCCTCGGATTCAGATCCTCTGCCTTGCGACCCTTAATCATCCCCCTACTTAGCGTGGCCGACCGCCGGTTGGCCGGCGAGCACCCGGACTGGCTTTACGCCAGTTCAGCTATTGACAATTGGCAGGGTGCGAGACGCATTTGGGAACGGTCGTCGCCTGTGAGCAAGACCCGTTTTCTACAGCAGCTTCGGGTCACGAATCCCCGTTTAGGCCGCCAACTGCTGGAGAGTTCGTGGAAATCGGAGCAAGCGAGCGCACGCACCAATTTCATCAAGCAGTTGGAAACCGGGATAAGCCTTGAGGATGAACCGTTTCTGGAAATGGCCCTGGACGATCGCAACCAGGTGGTGCGCCGGCGCGCGGCCGAACTTTTGGCGGCGCTGCCCACCTCCCGTCTAGGCCAACGCATGGTCGGTTATGTGGATCGCTTTCTGAGCTGGAATTCGTCAGGAAGCATCACTGTTCGTTTCCCCACGATCTCACCCCAGATGTTGCATGACGGCATCTACGGTTCACGCCACAAGAATCCAGCTTATGTGCGCAGCAAACAGCTCATCCAATTGGTCGGCGCTGTCCCGCTTGATTACTGGACGGAAAACTGGCATGAAGAACCGGAGATGATCGTTCAAGCTGCAATGCGAACAAATTGGAAACGCACCCTGTCTACCGGTCTGGCAGATGCCGCCCGCAGGCAAAATAACGCCCCCTGGGCCAGGGCCATTTTGTGGGCGCGCGGCCCCGATCTTCTGGCTCCGAAATTAATTGAAGCCCTGCATACTGCTGATTATGCCGGCTGGTTAGATCATCTCGAAGACCAGGGATATGGTGGCCGGGACCTTAATTTCACAGGACCATTGTTCAAATCCATTCGCGCCCGGCAAACGATTGATGACCGCGTCCTGGGCTGCAAACTCATGTCTCTGATCGCTCGTTACATGAGCCAAAAACCGGCCGTCGAGAGAGCCAATCTCAGCGCTCGACGCACCTTCATGGCTATTGCTTACCGTCTGCCCGTGGAGATTCTGCCTGAAGCGGAAATCATTTTCGGCAACCAGGAACAATTCACGCCACCCTGGCGGGCGACGGCCGAGAAATTTTTAAACACCCTGCGCTTCCGGCAGCAAATGCTAGAGAAGGTAGCAAGTGGCGAGTTTGCGAGTGGCGAGTGAGCAGTTACTCGCCACTCGCAGACTTGCAAACTCAATACTCAAAAGGAGTAATGATGACAGAAATCATCCGCGCCCATGCGGAGCAAGAATATGCAGAAGAATTATTGGAGTTAGAACGGGCGGAAACACGACCCAGGCCACCTAATTGGCGACTGTCCCCCTGGTCGGTCTCTACCTATATATTGGGCGGAACATTGGACAATGGTTTTGAGGTTCAGCCAAAATATATCGGTAACGGCCGTCTGATCGAAATCGCCATCGCCACCCTGACCACCGATCGCGCTTTGCTGCTCATGGGCATTCCCGGCACAGGGAAGACCTGGGTCGCCGAACATCTATCCGCAGCCATCTCCGGCGACTCCTCGCTGCTGGTACAGGGTACAGCCGGAACCAGCGAAGAGGCGATCCGCTATGGCTGGAACTACGCCAGTCTTATCGCACATGGCCCCAGCGCCGAAGCCCTGGTACCCAGCCCGGTGATGAGCGCCATGCGCGACGGCAAGCTGGCCCGCGTCGAAGAATTAACACGCATCCCCGCGGATGTACAGGACGCTTTGATCACAATTCTTTCTGAAAAACTGCTGCCCATTCCGGAGTTGAACCAAGAAGTGTTGGCCGTTAAGGGGTTCAATGTCATCGCTACAGCCAATGATCGTGATAAGGGTGTCAACGATCTTTCTAGCGCCCTGCGCCGCCGGTTTAACACTGTGGTTCTACCGCTACCGGCGACAGCCGAAGAAGAAATCCGCATCGTGCGCAAACGAGTACATGAACTGGGCCGCGCGCTCGATTTACCCGCCGAACCACCGGCCTTGGAAGAAATACGCCGCGTGGTGACCATTTTCCGTGAGCTGCGCGGGGGCATGACGGCCGATGGCCAAGCCCGGCTGAAATCACCCAGCAGCACCCTGAGCACGGCCGAAGCCATTTCGGTGATCAACAGTGGGCAAGCCTTAGCGGCCCACTTTGGGGACGGCAACCTGCGCGCTCCCGATTTGGCCGCCAGTCTCGTCGGCGCAGTCATCAAAGATCCGCTGCACGACAGCGTAATCTGGCACGAATATTTAGACACGATCGTCAAAGAACGGGAAGAATGGCATGATCTGTATCGAGCGTGTCGGGAACTGGCTTGACAAATTATGAATTATTAATTACCAATTCATCATTCACCATTATTCATTTTCTTCATAACAACTAACCAGTTTATGACTCGTCACCATCACATCTTCGGCATCCGCCACCATGGTCCCGGCTCTAGCAAAGCATTACTCCGTGCGCTGCAAGAATTGCAGCCTGACGCCATCCTTGTCGAAGGACCACCGGACGGCAACCATATGCTGCATTGGCTGAATCATGAGCATACCGAGCCACCGGTCGCCTTGCTGATCTACCGTCCGGATATGCCCAAACGGGCCGGATACTATCCATACACCATCTTTTCCCCGGAGTTGCAGGCATTGCTGTTTGGCCTGCGAAACCAGGTACCCGTCCGCTTCGCCGACTTGCCCAAAAAAAATATCCTGGCCGGTGAACATGGGCCGGCCATGCCGCCGGCCGAACCACTGAAACTGCTGGCCAAAGCGACCGGTCGGCGCAGTTATGAATCCTGGTGGAACGTGGCCATTGAACAGAGGCGGGACAGCAAAGACATATTTAAGGCGATTTTTGACCTTATGTGTGAACTACGCGCCGGCGGCGGCGACCAGGCGCAATCAGAGTCTAACCCCCAAGCCGCCCTTATCGCTCAGCAGCGGGAAGCCGCCATGCGCCAGGCTATCCGTGAAGACATTAACGCCGGCCGGCAGCGTATTGCGTTTATTTGCGGTGCCTGGCACGCTCCCGCCCTGGCAGATTTGAACAATGAAGCGGAAGACCGGCAGTTGCTCAGCGATTTATCCGAAGTGCCTGTAGAGGCGGCCTGGGTTCCCTGGACTTACAGCAGGCTGTCCATGGCCTCCGGCTATGGGGCGGGCATTCGTTCCCCTGGCTGGTACCACCATCTCTGGAACCAGGAGCTGGGACAGGCCGGCACCAATGAAATCGCCCTGTCCTGGCTGGCCCGCGTGGCAGGGCTACTGCGCCAGGAAGATTTGGATGCTTCTTCCGCCAATATCATCGAAGCCGTGCGCCTGGCTGAAGCGTTGGCGGCCATGCGCGACCTGCCTTACCCAGGGTTACCGGAATTAAATGAAGCAACGCAGGCCGTCCTTTGCGGTGGGGCAGCCGAACCGCTGGACCTGATCCGGCGCAAGTTGATCGTCGGCGAACGAATGGGTATGGTGCCACCGGATTCACCGATGGTCCCACTACAACATGACATATACCGCCTGCAGAAAGAATTGTCCATGCCGCCTGATCCTGAACCACAGCCATTGTCTATCGACCTGCGCGAAGAACAAGGATTGGCGCGCAGCCACCTCCTGCACCGGTTGCATATCCTGGGCATCCCTTGGGGCACAATCAAACGCCTGCGTGGCGGGCAAAATACAACATTTGAATATTGGACCTTGCAGTGGCAGCCGCAATTTGCGACGGCCGTCGTCGAGGCCGCCATGTGGGGCAATACGGTCGAAGAAGCATCATCAGGATTTGCCATGAACACGGCCGAAAAAGCCACCAGCCTGGCCGCTCTGACTGACCTTTTGGACCAGGTAATCATGGCCGGCCTGCATGATGCAGCGGGCAAGATATTGAACCGCCTGCGCGATGAGACGGCCGTCAGCAGCGACATCCCGCGCTTGATGGCCGCCCTGCCGCCGCTGGCCCAGGTGTTACGCTATGGCTCCGTGCGCCGGACCGACCAGGAACTGCTGCAAGACCTGGTAGATACGCTGCTAACGCGCATCTGCATCGGCTTGCCCAGCACCTGTGCGGCTATTGATGACACGGCCGCCGCTGAGATGGTTCAACATATCGTCAGTACCACCCGTGTCGTTCACACCCTACGCGGCCATAAATTCAGCCAACGCTGGTTCGAGACCCTACACCAGATGGCCGACCAGCGTGGACTCCACGGATTGCTGGCCGGTCGCATCTGCCGCATACTGCTGGATGAATCAATTATCGGCCATGAGGAAGCAGCCGGCCGCTTAAATCAAGCCCTCGGCCGGGGCGCCTTTGCCGCTCTATCCCTGGAGCAGGTTATTCAGGCCATCACCTGGTTGGATGGCTTTTTACAAGGCAGCGAACTGCTTATTGTGCATGACCGCCGCTTGTGGAGCCTGTTGGATGGCTGGATTTCCGGCCTGCCCCAGAAACGTTTCCAGGAAATATTGCCCCTGCTGCGCCGCGCCTTTTCCCATTTCTCCGAATCGGCCAAAAATCAGCTTCACGAACGTCTACTGTTTGGTCCGCAAACATTGGCTGTAGAACCGGCCGCCACGGCCGAATTTGATGAAGAGCAGGCGAAGAAAGTGCTGCCGGTGTTACAAGAAATTTTGGGGATGTGATAGAAGAAATGGTTAATTGTTGAATTGTTGAACGGTTGAATTTTTAATGGTTAATTGGACAGAACAATGAAACAAATTAATTCGCCATATTTTAACGCCCAAGATGAACGCGGCCGTCGCTGGCGGCTGGTACTTGGCAAAGAGCAGGAGTCCCAAGATGCTCAAGGAGACCAGGGAGAAGCCGGCGGCCAGGAAAGTCCCCAGGAAGGATTGTCCCAGGAAGAGCAACAGATGGACCAGGCCCTGGACACCCTCTATGGAGATGGTCAGGGCGGCGATCTGGGTGATTCCGCCCTCGATATCGCTCGCTGGCTGGGCGACATCCGCGGCTACTTTCCGGAAGCGGTCGGGCGTATCTTGCAGCGTGACGCTTTGAGGCGCCTTAAGCTGCGCCAGGTGCTGGAAGAACCACAACTGCTGGCCCAAATCGAACCAGATGTCAACCTTGTCGCCGATATAATGGCGCTGCGCAAAGTGATGCCCCAAAAAACAAAAGATACAGCCCGCGCTGTCGTGCGCCAGGTTGTTGAAGAGTTAAAGGAAAAATTGACTTATCCCATGGAGCAGGCCATTAAAGGCAGTCTGAACCGGGCCACACGCACACGACGGCCGCGTTTTAAGGAGATCAACTGGTCGCGCACTATTTACCGCAACCTGAAACATTACCAGCCGCAGTATAAAACCATTATTCCTGAAGTCCTGGAAGGATACGGCCGTAAACGGTCATCTCTCCGAGACATCATCATTTGCCTGGACACCAGCGGTTCTATGGCGACCTCCGTTGTTTACGGCAGTATCTATGCCTCCGTACTAGCCACCATCCCGGCTGTAACCACAAAGCTGATCCTCTTTGATACCTCGGTCGTTGATGTCAGCGACCAACTGGATGACCCGGTAGAGATGATTTTTGGCATGCGTTTGGGTGGTGGAACCAATATCGACCGGGCAGTTGGCTACTGCCAGAACCTGGTCAGCCGACCCAGCGAGACAGTGTTCGTCCTGATTACCGACCTGTTTGAAGCAGGTAGCAAAGAGAACCTGGTCAAACGCATCGCCGGGATGGTGGGTGATGGTGTGCAGGTGGTCACCCTTCTGGCCCTCAATGACAAGGGGACTCCGCGCTTTAACCGTGACCTGGCCCAGCAGCTTGTGAACCTGAACGTTCCCTCCTTCGCTTGCACCCCCGAGCTATTTCCTGAGCTAATGTCGGCCGTCCTTGAAAAGCGCGATTTGGGTTACTGGGCAGCGACAAAAGGCATCGTTACCGCACCTGATAATTAAGGTGATTCTTACGTGGGTAACGCAAGCGCCAATCGTTGTAGCTGGCTGCGATAAGCATCGAATGCCTTCCGGCCATCCTCTGTCATTTGACAAACCGTTAAAGGTGTTTTTCCCCGATAAGTTTTTTGGACAACAACATAGCCGGCTTCTTCCAGCTTAGAAATATGGGCTGACAAATTTCCCTTTGTGAGGCCGGTCTCTTGCAGCAAATATAAAAAATCCGCACTCTCAATAGGATAAAGGAATGTCAGAATCAGCAAGCGATTGGGTTGGTGGATGAGCGGATCTAATTGCGTGAGATGCTTCAGATTGACACTCATGGGGTGCTTTCACCCGCTTGCTTGCTGGTTTTGCCCATAAATAAGCGAAACGTTTTCAGCCCGGACAAGAAAATGGCCACGCCCATAATCATATAATGGATAGCTGTCGCAACCTCCAGGCTTAACGGTAACGGTGTAAGTATCAGCCCAACAATCAGGGAAAGAGCTGCCAGATAAAGATAGCGCCGCAGATCAGCTCGATAGCCGATCAAGCCTAGGGCAATGGCTACGACGACCCCTTGGACCAGGGGCAGCCAGGTCAGAAAGTCAAATTCACCGGCTGCCGGTTGGCCTGCGACTACCTGTTGTACAACAATCCAGGAAACCAAAAAACCAACGCCAAACCCAATAATAATTGAAACCATACGCCGGTTTGAAGAGGGTTGTTTATAAGAGACAAAACCAATTTTGGGGTAGGTAATGCGAGCCTTAATGCGATATAAAAGCGGGCGAAAGATGATTATCCCCCCAAGAATGAGAATTGGAAGCCCAAAGGCGCTGATAGGTAAACCAGGCCAATAATCGTCGGCAAAGAAAAGGAGCGCCAGGGATAGAAAAAAGATTCCCAATGCCATTTCGGCTAACCCATCTTGATACCAATGATAATAAGCACGTTTTTTTGCTTTGTTTAGATGACTTTCTATTGAATCATTCATGATATTCCACCATTAATATACAAACCTGTTTGCAACACAAACCTGTTTTTATTATAAACAGCCGGTTCAATATTGTCAAGAAAACAAGCAACAGGGGTGCAATTACTTTTTGTGTATGCTCTGAACAGGATAAAGTGCCGGCCCTACAATGCCTCGAGCATTAGGGTAAGGGCGGGGTCGCGCGGTATGGATTGGTAGGAACCCCTGACTATTTAATTTTACTTTTGTCGAGGACGGGAATGATCAAACTGGTAGACTTGATAGGTCGCATCACTAAATGTTCGTCCAGGGTCACGCCAATTTGCTGGGCGGGGATGTGCTGAAATACCACTTCTTGTGCAGATAAAGGCCAGCGGCCGACGCCCGGGCGGTAGGGCGCCCCTGCCTTTAAGCCACGGGTCAAGGTTTCGCTGCGTATGGATCGATGCAGGCCGCGGGTCATTTCGTTGATCATAGCCAGGGTAATCTCATTAAGGATGACGGCCGAAATCAAATCCGAACTAACCAATCCATTCACATGATCATCCAACGGCCGGCCAAGGGTCGTAACCCCCAGCACCACCGATGTCGACTGAACCGGCAGCCAATCATGAAGCTCTGATACCTCATCCAGGATAAATTCCTGACAGAGCGCCGCCGGTTCGGCTAAATGTTCGGCATCATTTAGCAAATCTTGATAAATAGATCTCCAGCGATTTTTTGCCTTTTCGCTCTTATATCGTTTGATTAGTTTTTCTACATCTAATCGTGGAAATTCTACCTGGCATTCCTTTATCAAAACTTTGCTTCCTTTTTTGAATTACAATTATTACAGTGTAAAACCATTATTGGATATTTTTTGTACTAAATAATACTGCAACTTAACCAAATATAGCCAACAAATCTCCCAAAATTGCTAATCGAAACAACTCCTGGACTGATTTCCTGAGTAAAGCCTACCTTTCCTAAAAAATTCCTATTGATTAATTCATCCGGCCATGATAAAATATCCTGGTCTGACAGGTCTGACCAGTTAAAAGGTTTGCGTGAAGCGGGATGTTTAACACCACCCACAAGCAGACAGTTGCCGAAGAAACGGCCGAGCGTATCTTGCAAATGATACGTAATGATGGCTACTCCCCCGGCGACAAACTCCCCAGCGAACGAAAACTCGGCAAACAACTGCAAGTCGGCCGTACATCGGTGCGCGAGGCCATCCGTCGCCTGGAAGCTATGGGATTGCTGGAAGTGCGCCAGGGATTAGGGACTTTTGTGAAAGATCCCGGTTCGCGTATCTTGCAGACCTCCCTCGTCCCCTACATCCTCACCGATCCGGACAAACTGGATGAACTATTTGAGACACGAATGATCATCGAAACGGCCGCTGCGTCCCTGGCCGCCAGGCGTGCCGATGCCCACCACATTGCGCAGATGAAATATTGGATGCGCACGGTAGAAACCAACATTGCCCAGGGAGACGCCGCCGGAATAACGACGGCCGATGTGGAATTCCACCGCCAAATCATTGCCGCCAGCGGCAACACCATCCTCGTCGCCCTGATGGACAGCCTGGTCGATCTCCTGCGCGATATGCGTTTTGATTCCAGCAATGTGCCCACCCTCCTGCCGGAAATCACCAGCGGGCATCGTGAAATTTTTGTCGCCATCGCCGCCGGTGACAGCCAGGCCGCACGGTCAGCGATGCAAGATCATTTGAACAGCGTCGCCAGGCGGGTTAAAGATTTTTGGCAAACCAAAATTGGTCAAAATTCAGTGGAAACAGCATGAGACGTTTTCAATATTTTGAACCTCAATCGCTCGATGAAGCCGTGTCATTGTTAGGCCAATATGGTTCTCAGGCCTCAATCTTAGCTGGTGGCACTGATTTATTGGTAGAGATCAAGGAGCATCTACGCACCCCTGATTTCGTGATTAATATCAAAAAGCTTGCCGGACTAAATACACTGCACTTTGATCCTGTCCAGGGCTTGACCATCGGCGCGCTCGTCACAGTGCGTGAGGTGGAAACAAATCCCATCGTCAATGAAAAATATGCCGGTTTGGCCCAGGCCTG
This sequence comes from Anaerolineae bacterium, assembly GCA_028277515.1. The sequence goes on along the minus strand of JANQGC010000342.1, from coordinate 2,289 downwards.
CCGCGAACTTGGCTCGATCCAGATTCGCAACCGGGCCACGGTAGCCGGCAATATCTGCCATGCATCCCCATCAGCCGACACCTTGCCGCCCCTGATCGCCCGCGACGCTACGGTCAAACTTTTCGGTCCCGACGGTGAACGATCCCTGCCAATAGGTGATTTCTTTACTGGACCGGGCCAAACTCGAATGGGCGGAGACGAGATATTGGTGGAGATCGCCGTGCCCCCTCCTCCTCCTCGAACAGGAAACGTGTATATAAAACACGGCCGTCGCCAGGCAATGGAATTAGCCACCGCCGGCGTCGCCATTACCCTGACTTTGGAAAACGATCGATGCCACCAGGTACGGATTGTGCTTGGCGCTGTGGCTCCCACGCCCATTCGCGCTCTGGAAGCGGAGATGATATTGCGAGGTTCACATAGAGAATTGGAAACGATTGAAGCAGCGGCCGAAGCAGCAATGAACCAATCACGGCCGATCAGCGATGTGCGCAGCAGCGCCGCCTACCGGCGGGAGATGGTTCGCGTGTTGGCCAGCCGGGCGATTAAGCGGGCCTTTGATTTGGCTGCTAAGGAGTAAATCATATCAAATCGTCATTCCGAACGTAGTGAGGAATCTTTAGCTGGTCGAGAACCAGATCCCTCGGTTCTCTGCTAATGACATTGTAGCGCGAGCTTTCCAGCTTGCGGCTAAAACAACCTGGAAAGGTTGTTCTACAAGTCCGCAAAGTGACAACGGTTTTAGTGAGAGGTCATTCACTCATAGAACATCATTCGCGATGTGGAATTTCTCGGGATGACATTTACAGGTTCTTAACTCATCGAACAGAGCCTGTGATGTGGAGTTACTAGAAATAAGGATTGAGCGATTCAGGAATAGAGAGAATGAAGCAATTGGTTGCAGCCACCATCAACGGGGAGCAATATGAATTGGCAGTAGAGCCGTATTGGAGTCTGCTCGATCTTCTTAGAAATGTCGTCGGTTTGACCGGAGCCAAGAAAGGGTGCGACGTTGGCGACTGTGGGGCTTGTACGGTGATCATAGACGGTAAGCCGGTGAATTCCTGCCTGGTTTTAGGCGTGGAAGCCCAAGGTACAACAATCGAGACGATTGAAGGGTTGGCTCTGGTAACTGAGAACGGTTATGAACTGCATCCTTTGCAAGAAAATTTCCTTAAATATGGGGCTGCCCAATGCGGCTTTTGCACGCCGGGCATGATCATGGCTGCCAAGGCGCTGCTGGATGATAACCCCGATCCGACAGAAGCGGAGGTCCGCTTTGCCATCGCCGGCAATATCTGTCGCTGCACCGGTTTCGCCAAAATTATTGAAGCGATTATGCATGCATAAGAGGTGACAGTCACTATAAAAGTGACTGTCACCCGGCAGGAGAAACGCGAAGAAGATGAAAAAAGCATATGCCATCGTCGGCGAAAGCCCGGTCAAAGTAGACGGCATCGAAAAAGTAACCGGCGCGGCGATGTATGGCGCAGACTACAACTTTCCGGGCATGCTATACGGCCGTATCAAACGCAGCCCGCATGCCCATGCCCGCGTCGTCAACATCGACACCGGCAAAGCGCAATCCCTGGCCGGCGTCAAGGCCATATTGACCTATCAGGATGTGCCTCAGAGCAAACATTTCGGCCTGCCGGTTCCCCGTTCCGATTCATTGGCCCGCGACCAGCAGATCTTGACCGGCGTGGCCTGCTTCGTAGGAGACGGCATCGCCGCTATAGCCGCCGTGTCTGAAGAGATAGCTGAAGAAGCCCTGGATTTGATCGATATCGAATATGAAATCCTGCCCCTGGTCCTGGACGTAGACCAGGCATCACAGGATGCAACGCACAAGATTCATGGTACGGACAACAACCTGGTGGTCGATCCGATCATCGTCGAGAGAGGTGATGTGCAGGCCGGTTTCCAGGCGGCCGATTATATCGTGGAACACACCTACACCACGGGTCGCCCCGCCCATGCTTATATGGAACCGAACGTCTGTGTTTGCCGGTTTGATCACAATGGCAAGCTGACCGTTTGGAGTTCCACCCAGGGTCCTTTTTCCGTGCGCCGCATCATGAGTGAAGTGCTAGACATCCCCATGCACAAAATCCAGGTCATCGTTGAGCATATGGGCGGTGGTTTCGGCTCCAAACAAGATCTCTATCAGCATGAATTTGTCTGCGCCTTGCTGGCCCGCCAAACAGGACGGCCGGTCAAGATGGAATACACACGCAAAGAAACCTTCATGGCCACCAAAACGCGCCACCCGGTCACCGTACGCTTGAA
>JANQGC010000107.1 GCA_028277515.1 Anaerolineae bacterium | reverse complement strand
GGCATTCAAGCTGCCCTCATTCGCGCCGGATCGCAGTTCATCCACCTTCACCTGGGCGATGGTCAGCTCTTCATAAGCATCCAGCATGGCCTCATAAGTGAAGCTGAAAGAAAAACTTTCATTTTGTTCTTTGGCCTGGTCATAAGCAATTTCCGCTTCGACAAGGTCAGCCTCGGCCGCGGCAATGGATGATTGAGAAATGGAATCTCTGGTGCTGCCGAAGGAAGCGGCAGCGGAGTTTACCGCTGCCTGCTGCTGGCGGATATTCGCTTCCGATTCAGCGATTTCTTCTGCGCTCGGTCCATCCAGCAGATCGTCAAGCTGGGCCTGGGCGGAGGCCACGGATGCCTGCGCCGCCTGGATGTCCATTTCATCTGCGCCATCGAGAAGCGCTTCCAGGTTTGCTTCTTTCAAGGCCACATTTTGCTCGGCGCGCGTCACCTGAAGCGCGAGTGTGTTGGTATCGAGTTGAATCAACGCGTCACCCGTCTCCACATGCTGCCCTTCGCTAACCATGACCTCCTGGACGATGCCGGGGGAGTCAACGGAAAGCCGGGCGACTTCTTCGGCTTCAATCTGGCCGCTGGCGGTTGCGCTGGCATCCAGGTCGCCTACAAAGGCGGCAACGATGTCACCGGTCTGCACTTGAGCGGCCGCCGCCTGGCTGGATACTCTGCGAAAGACGAGGAAAGCAGCGATGATGATCACCAGCAAAATGATGCCGGCAATGATCCACCGCGTCCTTCGTTTCTTATTAGGATTTTCTGTCGTCTGCATGATCTTTACCACATTCATTAAACAATAAAAATGGGTTCCTGAGAAACCCATACTAAAATCTTAAGATATAAATCTGCATTTATTCTGCAGAGCCTGTGCAACAATTTGCGAAAAGGGATTTCGTTCCCGTTGATAAGGCTTGTCACTCGCAGATATTTACCTCATTAGTTTATACGAAATAATTAACTCAGTCGTTGTAAAATTTTGATGACAAGTTTGGTAACAGCGCTTATTGCAAAATGCAGAACACACTTCAGGTACTTATTTTTGGTCTACAGGATTAGGATTCACCATACTTCAAGCGGCAGGCCATTGATGTATTATATTATTAATTACCTTTGCCGCATTTATGGACAAATATGTTGATAACAAGGACAACCCTTCGCAATCTAACAATTCTCATGGGTAGCACCACAACGGTTCTGGCAGCCACCATAATTTCACCTTCTTTACCTGGAATGGTCGAAGCATTTGCCGATGTACCCAATGCAGAGTTTCTGGTAAGAATGGCCTTAACAATGCCGGCACTCTTCATTGCCATTGGCGCGTTGTTTTCCGGATATCTTCTCGATCGCTGGGGTCGCAAACCGGTCTTGATCGTCTCCTTGATCCTCTATGGCGTTACTGGGCCAGCGGGGTTCTTCTTAGAATCACTATATGCAATCCTGGCCAGCCGGGCTATTCTCGGCATCGCTGTTGCCGGTATCATGAGTGGCTTTACGACGCTCATTCTTGATTACTTCAAAGATAATGAACTCAATAAATTCTTGGGCTTAAACGGTGCATTTATCGGGTTGGGTGGCATGGTTTTCCTACTGTTGGCAGGTGTGTTGGCAGAGTTAGGGTGGCAATACCCATTCCTGGTCCATCTTTTTGCCTTTGTGATATTGCCTGGGGTACTATTTTTCATTGACGAACCGGATAGGATAACGAGCGACTCAGCGACAGTTGTTGAGAAATCGCACTTCAGATGGAGGAAGTTGGTGCCTATTTATCTGACGGCCTTTGTGGGAATGGTGGTTTTCTTTATTTTTCCGATGCAAATTCCCTTCCATCTTGATGAGGCAAGCACTAGCCAGATCGGGCTTGCCCTTTCCTTACAAACACTTGCATCTGTGGTTGCTGCTTTACAATTTCAACGTCTCAAATCCCGATACTCATATCTTGTGATCTTCACCGTGATCTTCTTGACGTTCAGCCTAAACAATTTCATCGTTGCGTGGTCATCAGTCTTTATTGTCGTCGTGGTGGGTCTCCTAATTGGCGGTTTGGGTATTGGGTTATACGCACCTAATCTCAGTGGTTGGCTGGCTTCAATTGTACCAGGAGAAATACGTGGCAAAGCCGTGGGAGGATTGACAACCGCAATTTTCCTGGGTCAGTTTTCTACGCCCTTTGTCAGCGAACCATTTGTCAACCGGAGCGGTCTCTCGGCTGCCTTTGCCGTCGCCGGACTGATCTCACTCTTGATGTCGTTTCTCTTCGTCATAGGCGAAATTAGACAGCGCTAAGGTTTTGTCTGTTGTTAAAATAACGTAATTTTTATCCAATCTGGTGCATTCACAAAACGTTCAAAAACACAGTTGTTATTGAACGACCATTTAGACATGGTTTTGCAGGCAAAGCGCATCAAGCTGATTAAGGGTGAAAAAGGCCAGGCTGCGCGCGACCAACTGCGCACCGGCAAAATCCTTGCCAAAGGTGTAATCATTATAAATGACGGCACAGGGAATCCCCGCCCGTTTGGCGGCATGAAACCCTCCCTCAGAGTCTTCAATCACCAATGTTTGGTCCACTGGGGTACCCAATACCTCCAGGCAGCGTTTATAGAGAGGGGAGTCAGGCGCAGTTTTTGGACCGCTTTCTTTGCCTAAAATGGTCTTAAAGTGAGGATAGATGTCAGGCAGGTGGCGAGCTAATAAGGCATTGACCTGGGCCTCATAGGACATCGAAACGATGGCCAGGTCAATGCCTTTGGTCAGCGCCTCCTCCATGATATCGACCACACCGGCACGCAAGGGTAGGTCAGGGAGATATTTTTCGATGTAATATTTTTTCTTCAATGTAACAAGATTGTCAACGGCCGCATCCAATACTTCTTCACTCATTGATGGATCCCAGGCCTTGAGCGATTTACGCATCCGCAAGGCGTTGCCAGGAATGGACTGCATAGCCTTAAACTCTTCCCAGGTCCACTCAATCGGATAACCCATTGTTGCAAAAGCTTCATTGCAGGCCGGCAGGTGACCTCGATGTTCCGTATTGGCAATTGTGCCATCAACATCAAAAATTAATGATTTAAGTTTCATAAAGTGGTTCCCATTTGTTTTCTTTCTCGCTTAACTGATTGCTGTTGGTTGCACTGCCTGCCTGAAGGCAGCAACATTATCGGCGATGGGTTGCTTATCATTAAAAACTGCGCTACCGGCCACCAACACATTAGCACCGGCAAAAACAATCTCGCTGGCGTTATGTAGTTTAACACCGCCGTCTACCTGCAGATCGGCCGCAGAGCCAATCGCGTCCAGCATTTTGCGCAGCCGTCGAATTTTGTTTGTGCTGCCTGGAATATAAACCTGCCCACCGAAACCGGGATTGACGGACATGATCAACACCAGATCTACAAACGGTAAAATTTCTTCCAATGAACTGAGAGGCGTAGCCGGATTAAGCGTGACACCTGCTTTTACACCCAGTTCGTGAATCGCTTGAATTATCCGGTGCAGGTGAGGTGCCGTTTCCACATGAACGGTGATGATGTCAGCTCCGGCATCAGCAAAGGCGCTGATGTAAGCATCAGGATTGTCGATCATCAGATGTACGTCCAGGACAGCACCAAGTTCGTCGGCCAACGGCCGCAATGCACGGACGATCAAGGGACCAATCGTGATATTGGGCACGAAATGTCCATCCATTACATCAATGTGAATATATTTCGCGCCCGCCTTGACAGCGTCGCCAACCTGTTCGCCCAAACGGGTGAAATCAGCAGAAAGGATGCTTGGAGCAAGGATAAAATTATTCATGTTAACTATGCATCTCTGCGATCGTCAATCCAGCTTCGGCCATGTGGTAAGCGATGAGGTATTGCGAAAGAGCAAGCGGCAAACTGCGCTTCTCTTCCAGTCCTGATTGGTAGCGGCCCAACATTGATTCATTTAAATGAGCGTGCGCCGGCATATGCTGCTGGATCAGGCCGATCAGATCATGCGCCTTTTCTTCCAGCAAATCACCTGAAATCTCCAGGAAATCGGCAGGAGTGCCTTCATAACGGGCCAGATCCAGACGCAAAGATGGATGTTGGCTGTTGCCACCATAATGCAGCACATCGGTCAAGTCCGGATGGGGTATCGTTGGCTTTAGCACCAGTTGGGCATTTAAATGCCTCCCTGTTTCCTGGATATTGGATTCAGGTGGATAAAAGCGAACGATCATGTCGGCCACTTTTTTCTGCGGATGAATATATTTCGGAGACAAACCTTTGCGTTTCTGCAATGAGGCCATCACCTGCTCCCTGGAATATCCACGTTTGCTGGTATCACGTTGGACCTTCCAGGCATGGCGCAGTTCTTCAGGCGGATTCAGATACACCTTGACGTCAAAATTGAGCCGCATTCGCTGCGTGTGAAATGGCAATAACCCTTCAATGATGATGTATTTTCGGGGCTTGACATAGACGGGCGGATCAAAATCACCGGTATTATGGTTATAAATGGGCATCAAGATCGGCTGTCCCTCGCGAAGCAGGCGAAAATGCTGTTCCATGATGTCGATGTAGTTGCCCTCCGGTGCTATGGCGCTCACACCCTTTTTTTTCCGCGTGAGCCTGTTGTATTTATGGTAATGGTCGCAGCAAATGGCCGTGACCTGGTCTTCTCCCAACGCCTGAACGATCCCTTTACTCAGTGTCGTTTTGCCGGCGGCGCTATCTCCGGCAACACCTATCATCACCACTCGACGGTGCATGAATTCCTCCTTTTTGACAGTGTTTATAATGCCAACGTTATACTTTTCGTCATTAATCTAATCAGGTTTGCTGTCAGAACGTTGGCATATTCAAATTATTATTTTTGAACTTCAAATTTAATATCGGCCCAAAGTTCTATTGCGTCACGTAATTCGGGTGAATTCCTGGCTGCTTCTTGCAGGGTTGAACCAGAGGCGATTGCTTCAGTGGCCACGCGGTTGGCCACGGCGCCGGCGCGACTACCCTGGGGATGGCCATGCGTGCCGCCCCCGAATAGCCAGAATGCATCATTACCGGTCAGGCGATACAGGTCGGGAATATGATGGACATGGATGCCTCCGGAAGCAACTGGCCATACATCTTTAAGCCCGGCAAAATCCTGATCAAAATAGATTCCACGACTCATATTGGCGGGGATGTATCGCTCGCGCAGCAAATCGATAATGCCCTCGGTCTCATGCCAGGAGCCTTCCAGCTTGCCGACAACAGTGCCGGTATGCACATGGTCGCCTCCAGTCAGGCGTAACCATTTGGCAACAACGCGCATGTGAATGCCATGATTGGGTTGGCGTGTGAAGACGGCATGCATGGCCCGGTGGCAATGAACGATCATATCGAGTTCACGGGCATGGGCGAACACATCGGCCGATGCCGCAAATCCGGAGGTGATAAAATCGAACATGCACATGTCGGCGCCATGCGCCTTCACGAAATCCATCCGCTTCAAGCTCTCCAATGTCGAACCGGCGGTGACGTTGTGCCAGTGCCCTTTGTATTCACCGGTCCTAACAATGGCTTCCTCGACGGCTTCCTGGGCGTAGCGAAAGCGGTCCCGCCAGCGACTGAAAGGCTGGCTGTTCATATTTTCGTCATCTTTGGTTGTATCGAGACCCCCCGTGAGACATTCAAAAATGATGGTGGAGTAAGCCTTTGGTGAGAGGCCAAGTTTAGGTTTGACGGTGCCGCCAAGTAACGGCCGTTCCCATTTATCCGCCCATACGCGCTCATCATAGATGCCCACATGCGGACCAGGAAATGTTTTTACCAATGCGGTGGGGATACGCATATCTTCCAGCCGCAGAGCAGACACCGCCTTCATACCAAAGACATTGCCGACAATGGATGACATGATATTAACGACGCTATTTTCTTCAAAGAGATCCATCGGATAAGCAATAAAGGCTATATCCCCTTGAATATCATAAACACGTGCCTTGTAAAATTCCAGGTCGGTAAGCTGGTTTGACCAAACCTCCGTCCACGTGCCGGTCGATGATTCTGCGGCGACGGCGGCCGCCGCCTCCACCATATCGGTTGGCGCTTTAGGCGTGATACGAAATGCGCAAAGCAGGTCAGTTTCTGCCGGCACATAATCCGGATCATAATAGCCGCTGGCGTAAGTACGAACGCCGGCGACATATATTTCGCTCAACTCGGCTGATGGTGGTTGCTCTAACTTGTTTGGGGCAATAATTTCGCTCACTTTTAAACTCCTTTTACTAAGCTCCTCTTTGTGAATTATTTAACAATCAAATTATATCAAGAAATGAAAGATTTAGAATGGTCGAAAGGATAGATTTTGAAAAATCAAAGGGATGGGTTTGCCTACCTGATCGGGTAGGTCACGCTTGTCGTTGGCGATCCAGGTACCAGCGGCTGGCCTCAGTTCGATTTGAGATATGCAGGCGCTGGTAAATATTTTGCAGGTGAAATTTAACCGTATTGACACTCACATGCAGACTTTTAGCAACTTCCGCATTGGTTAACCCTTCAGAGACAAGCTGCAATACTTCTAATTCCCGTTCTGAAAGGGGGGTCGGAGAGGGAGGCGCTTCCTGGGTCAGCCAGCGGCGAACAGTCGAGGGGAATACGAGCTGACCCGCCATCACCTGGCGCACGGCAATTGCCGCCTGATTGGGCGAATCGGTTTTGAGAAGCAGCCCATCAGCACCCGCTTGTAAGACCGAGCGCATGGTTTGCCCATCCGTGTAAGCGGTCAAGATCAGCACACGGGTCTGGGGGCTTTTCCGGCGAATTTGGCCCAGGCAGGTAAGGCCATCCATGAACTCCATTTTTAGGTCAGTAATGACAACATCCGGATGAAAACGCTGCACGGCATCAACTAATCGCTCGCCATCACTGGCGGTGGCGATAACGTAAATGTCCTCCTCAGCGGAGAAAAGACTGCGCAATCCTTCCAGTACAAGCGCATGATTGTCAGCGATTATCACAGAGATGGATTCACACATGGATAGGCACCTTTACCTGGATACGCGTCCCTTTTCCGGGCGCGCTTTGCAATTGAAACTGGCCATTGACCAGGTCAACACGGTCACGCATACCACGCAGACCGATATGTTCGGCCCGCTCGGTTGCCTCAGGACCTTGTAAGGGAGGAGGCTGAAAGCCAATGCCATTATCGGACACATGAAGGGTAATCCAATCGCTGTTAATGTGTAAATCAATTTCGACTTCTTGTGCCTGGGCATGGCGGTGGCTGTTGGCAAGGGCTTCCTGGCAGATACGGTAAAGAGTGATTTTTACGGCAAGGGGAGGAGATACGTCCGTTTTTCCTGTGGCTGTAAATTGGACCACGGTGCCCGTACTCATCTCATGATGCAGAAACAATCCTTGCAAAATATCCACCAAATCCTGGCCGGCAAAGTCCGGAGGTCGAAAAGTGCCTAAAAATTGGCGAATTTCCGTCAAGGAGGCTTCAAGAAGGAGGGCAACCCGCTGCAACGTCAGTTGATAATCCGGCAGTGGGACTGCTTCTCCACGAAGGGAACGGGTTTGAATGGCGCTGATCTGAGATTGGGCGGCAAATAATTGCTGTACTGGACCGTCGTGCAGATCTAAAATCAACCGCCTGAGTTCTTCCTCAGTTACTGCTAGAATTCGGCTTGTAACTTGTTTTTCCTGCCCCTGTTCAATCAACTCCCGCTTCATGAACGGATCATACACCTTTCAATTATGCCGTGTCAACTGCCACTCTAACATCCTTTGACCCTGTCAATAAGAAAGGTTTATAATCTAGTGAAGAGTTTTGGTTTCTTGACGCTTGTTTTCAAAAAGGAGTAACAAATGGAAGATTTATTGAATTTAATCCTTGCTGGGGGAAGTATTGTCGGTCTGCTCTTTGCCTGTGTAGCTGTCATACTAAGCATATTATATATTCTTGCCCCGCTCATGATTTTTTTCCAGTATGGAGAGTTAAAGCGCGTGCGCAGAGCTTCCGAAAAAATGGAAAAGGATTTGTACAAGGTGGGACAATCGGTTGGCAGAATTGAGGATAAGGAGTTGAGGCAGCTTGCTGAGCAGTTGGGAAGATTGGAAAGAATGGCGCCCCTACCGGTCGAGAAGGCTCCTGAAAAATTAAACCCGCCATCCTCAATAACACAAACACATGAAGCGGAGGAGTTCTCCGGCCTGGCTCCCAATGAGCCTGACGTAGGAGAGTAACCGCTGTGTTATAATGACGATATGATCGCGACGCCTTTATTAGCAACAAAGCTGCAAAGGCCGCCCCATTTGCCGCGGCTCGTTCCACGGCTAAAACTAATAGATAAGCTAAACAAGGGCATGCAAAAGCATATCCAATGGGTTTCGGCACCCGCCGGATATGGCAAAACGTCCCTTGTCTCGACCTGGCTCGACCAGGTGGATCGGCCGTCTGCCTGGCTGACCCTGGATGAAGAGGACAACGATCCGGCACGCTTTCTAACCCATTTGATTGCCACGCTGCGCCAGGTTGATGTGGCCGGCACGGCCGATGTAGGTTGCCGGACGCTGGCTATCCTGCAAAACCCACAGCAAGTTGCACCTGAGTTGGTGATGACGCATCTATTGAGCGATATCACCAATCTCCAAGGCTCTTTGATTCTTGTCCTTGATGATTTTCAATATTTAGCAAGCGAGCCCATTTGGTCTTTCAGCCGGCGATTGCTGCTTCATCCACCGCCAACATTACACCTAGTCATTGTGTCACGGCATGCTTTGCCGGGAGAGTTGGCTCGCCTGCGGGCGCATGGTGAGATTTCGGAAATAGGAACGGCCGATCTGCGGTTTTCCCAGGCGGAAAGTCAAGACTTCATATGCCGGGTCATGGATTTGGATCTCGATCAACCTACTTTGCAGCAACTTTATACGCAGACCGAAGGTTGGGTGGCCGCTTTGCAGTTGGCGGCGCTCTCTTTAAACCAGGGTACAGAAGCGGGTTTATTTGACGATTTCTCTGGCACTCATCCCCATATGATGGATTACCTGGCCGCGGAAGTGCTGCAACAAGCGCCAGAGCAGCAGCGCGAGTTTTTGCTGAGGACGTCAATATTAGCTGAATTATCGGCCGGTTGCTGCGCTGCCGTGTTAGGTAGACCATATACAACGGCCGTTTGCCAGCAGCTACTAAGATCCACTGTTCGTCGCAATTTGTTTTTGCTCCCCTTGGATAACAAAAATGAATGGTTCCGTTTTCATCCTTTGCTGCGCGAATTTCTGCAAACCCAGTTAAAGCACACATCGCATCAAAGCCAATTGGCAGAGGCTCATGGCCGGGCGGCTGGCTGGTTTAAGCAGCACAACTTCAAAACCCAGGCCATCCGCCATTATTTGGCTGCGGGGAATCATGCGGCAGCGGCAGAGTTGATTCAAGAAGTGGCTTTGGATGCCTGGCAGCGTGGTGATTTCGCGACTTTGCGTTATTGGTTTAGCCACCTTCCAGAGCAGTTCATCCGGCAGCAGATACAGCTCTGCCTCATTTACGCCTGGGTCCTTTCCTTTGATGGTAAATTTAAACAGTCCGGGCGTTGGCTGGAAATCGCTGAGAAAAACGCCGGGACGTCTGATACGCATGCCCTGTTTATCGTTTTTTCAATTCTGCTTTCCCAACCACACCAATCTCATCCTTTCCGGAAAGTTTCATTGGTTGAACAAGCCCTGGCAGACATTGAGGCCGGCCATCCTCAATGGCGGGCTGTCGCGCTTGTTGCCTCAAGTTATACGGCTCGTCATGAAGGGAACATCGATCTTGCCGAACGAAGATTGTACGAGGCCATAAATAAGAGCCGGCAGGGTGGCAGTGATTACCTTGAATTACTCGTTGGCTTCAACATGGTCAACTTTCTACTCTCTCAGTGTAAATTTCAAGGGGCATTGGACACCAGCCAGGCGCTGTTAAAACGTGGCCAGGAAAGTCCCATGCGAATGTTCTGGTTGGCGACCGTCTACAACATGTTAGGTGATATTCATCTAAACGTTAATCACTTGCAAGCGGCAGAACGACATTTTTCGTTGGCGTTGACATTCGGCCGGCAATTAGGGCGGTTAGCCTCCCAGGTGAATGCCTTATACGGCTTGTTTTGGTTGAGTAAACTAACCGCGAATTCAAACAATGTCCTGGCTCAATTTGAGACAATTGAAACATTTTGGCGATCTCACCCGGAATTTAATCGGAATCCAATGCGAGCAGCTTACCAGGCTCTGATGGCGTTGGAAAAAGGTCACATTAACGAGGTCGACCACTGGCTATCCAATGTCAGATTAACACCAACGGAATCCTCCTCCCTGTATTCTCAAAGGCTGGAATATCTCATATGGTCTTTATTGCAGCTTTCTCGCGGGAAAACGGGCGCCGGCGAGGCGATACCTGTGCTAAAGGGGTTGCAAGCAGCCATTCGCCAGCTTCACCAACCCCGGTTTTTAGTTGAAGTTGAAGCGTTACTTTGTGGTGCGCTCACCTTGCAAGGTGAGTTGGACCTGGCCCTGGAAACATTGCAAGAAGCGATTAATAATTGTGGCGATGATCTGTATCAATTCGCATTTCTGATCGTCGGACGTCCCTTGCAGTCTATTCTGGAGGAAGCGCATAAAAGGGGTGGTTTAACCGACCAGATGCGCGTCTTAATAGGTAGCTTTGAAAAAAACAAGATGATCGCCGGAATAAATATCTCCCAGACTCAACCGCTCAGCGAAAGAGAGCGTGAACTGTTGGCCCTGGTAGCTGTTGGGGTAACGAATAAGCAGGCCGCCCAGGAACTGCACATCTCTCTCAACACGGTTAAAGCACATCTTAAACGAATCAATAAAAAATTAGATGTGAGCAACCGCACGGCGGCCGTTGCCAAGGCGCAGGAACTCGGCCTTATTTAAGGATCACTGATTCTGGTCTTGCTCTATTTCATGTTGAATTAGTGGCTCAAGTTCGGATTCCAGAAGCTGATATAAATGGGGATTTACTTGCCAAAACTCCTTCAACTTCAAGTACTCATCAATACTTTGTGAGTGGCCAGGTTCGCCCTTGCGAATAGCGCGAAGCAACAGGTTTTTAGGGGTATGATCGGGGGAGACGAATTCCACGACCCCAACCCGGTATCCCATCATGCGCAGTATCAAGGCGCGAAAGGTATCAGTGATGATATCCGCCTGCCGTTCATATAGCAATCCATAGCGCATCACGGGAGCAAAGGTAGAAGGGGGATTTTTTTCTTTTAATTGGGCTTGCAAATGATGGTGACAACAGGGAGCAACGATGATCACCTGGCTCTTCATTAATAGCCCTTGAGCAATTGCGTCATCGCTGGCAGTATCACAGGCATGCAAGGCAGTTACGATATTCGGTGAAGCGCTAGTCCGGTAATCGGTTATCCTGGAATGTTCAAAGCTTAGATTCTTCCATTCAAGTTGAGCAGCAATTTCCTTGTTTCTCTGCACCAAATCTTTATTTATATCAACGCCCACAATCCGCACATCCTTGCCTAAAATATTTTTTAGATAATGGTATGAAGCAAAGGTCAAATAGGCATTGCCGCATCCAAAGTCAACCATGCGGACAGGCTCCGCCATCTGCTCAATTTCCTCAATTTCCGATAATATCTTTAAAAACGAATTGATTTGTTGAAATTTGCTTCTTCTGGCTGCCTTAATCCGGCCGTCTTGTGTCATCACCCCAATGGCTCGCAAAAAAGGAATATTCTCCCCCTCAGCAAGAACTGTGCTTTTTTGTCGATCGTGCGACAGATTGAGTTTTTTTGGTTTGTAGGTTTCTGTACGGTTAAAGATGACTTTTCCTTTTTTTGTGAGGTTAACTTGAATATTTTCCTTCAAGGTTTGGACATGAAAATTTCGGAAGTGTAAGTTCAGGGCGTGGTTAAGCTCGACCTCAGCTTCTTCGCCCGTATAATTTTTAGTAACATCTTTTGTGTCATCAAAAAAAGAAAATTGTAGATGACGGCCGTCCTTAATGAGCACCGGCCGTATCGTGAGCCGTTTCCAACGTAACGTTTGGCCACGCTGTCTACCACTGAAGGTTGCCTGAACGAAATCCGGATTTTCCAGGATATTTTCGCGAATGGTTGAAATATAATCGATCATTTAGGAATGCAAAACTACTTGAGTAAGCGCTATTTGGCAAATCGTGCCGGCCGATTTACCAAATCGGCCCACAATAAGGGTAGTTGATTATATTATACGGGATTTGCATTTCGGAAAAATCACCCGTTCGATTCACCCTTTTGGGTAACATCCACCCGCCAATTCTCTGATAAATTAAACCTAACCCAGGTGACAGTCACTTATCATAGTTTTCCAGAAGGTCCGAAGTTGATTAAGTGACTGTCACCTTATGAACCAGAGAGTATGATGAAAATTTTTTCAAGACAGATCCTGTTGTTTACAAGCATCCTGATTTATTTACTGGTTGCCTGTCAGGGCACCAATATCCAGGTCGCATCCACTGGTGGCGAATTGACTGCTCAACCAACATTGCCACCTTCCGCAACACCAAATCCACCGATTGCTACGCCCACCAGCGAGCCGACACCCACCCATACGTCCCAGCCAATCCCAACTGCGACGGCTATTCCAACGGACACGCCAACACCTACAGCGACAATCGTACCCGCTTTTCAGCACAAAGAAGGCTTCGATTTCTCAAAGGAAGATGGGTTGGCCTTACGAGCGGGCAGTGGCAACGCCTGGGATAGTTTCCAGGCCTTTATGCCTGATGTCTTTTTCCATGATGGCCTATTTCACATGTTCTATGTTGGCGCTCCTAATGCCCAGGAGGGCAGCGCCATCGGCTATGCAACCTCAAGACACGGTCTTAGTTTCACCAAACACATTGACAATCCGGTTTTGGTGGGCACAGACGCCTTTCCCAGTCTGGTAGCGCCGGAACTGTTTTTTGACGGGAACCAGTGGGTGATGTTTGTCAATGCCGGAGATGCGGGTATCCCCATCGGCGATACCATTCTGCGAGCGACCGCACCAGAGTTAAGCGGCCCCTGGACGCTTTCAGAAACCCCCTTGATGAGCAATCGTGGCCTGCGGCCGTGGGACCGCCAAAGCCAACCGGCGGCGGTTTTGCAAACGGAAGATGGGTTGGATATGTATTACATGGGCATTGGCGGCATTGGTTTCCAAATGGGTCTGGCTCATTCTACGGATGGGCTAAATTGGACACTGCATGATGACCCGGAAACGGGCGACCGTTTTGAAGGCTCCGATCCAATATTGCCCGTTGGTCCGGAGGGAAGCTGGGATTCGGCTTCGGCCGCTTCGTTGGAGGTAATATTGAATGAAGGCCGGTATGAAATGTTTTACACCGGCTCCACCACCGACCCATTTGCCGTCACGACAGCATCCATCCAAATTAAAAAACCGACCCACATCGGTTACGCCACCAGTTCCAACGGCGTTGAATGGGTAAAACATGAAGCCAATCCGGTGATCACCTTACAAGAAAATTGCTGGCCTCTCCTGGGGTCAGTGCTTGTTGATGGAACATATTTCATTTATTACGATCAAAATTGCGGCTTCAAAGGAATAGGCGTCATCAGTGGCACGTTGCCATAAAGTGACGGTCACTTATTGCTGTTATCCGGATAAGATTTAGTTTTACAAGTGACCGTCACTTGTTAGTGAAATAGGAGGCAATGTATGGATATAACCAACGCATTCAATTCATTAAACTGGCTGGCTATCATTATTGCAGCCTTATCAACCTTTATTCTTGGCGGTCTTTGGTATTCTTCTATCCTCTTAGGAAAACCATGGATGAAAGTGAATAAAATGTCCGAGGAAGAACTGCAAAGCGGCAACATGGCCTTGATATTCGGTTTATCCTTTTTGCCGGCTTTTTTTGCAGCATTTGTCCTGGCCTTATTCATTGGACCCGAAGCGGACATGATCTTTGGTGGAATGGCCGGTTTCTTCGCGGGTCTAGGGTGGGTAGCCACCTTCACCGGCATTCAATATCTTTTTGAACGAAAATCAATCAAGCTATTTTTGATAAATACAGCTTACAGCATCATTGCTCTGACATTAATGAGTGTTATTCTCGGTGCCTGGTAAGTCAAATCTTTAACCAGGAACAACCAGCGGGGACTTATCATCGGCCAGGCGCTTCACGAAGTACACAGTCGCGCTCCAAGCTATAGATCAGCACAACTTTGTAACACTTTTCACGATCTAATACGTATAGGGAATAGGCTAAAATTGAGCGGCTATCGTTCAAAAATTTTTGTTAGATTCAAAGTAAGTGTTACTTACATTTAAGGAGCAGCGATGTCAGCAACTTTAACAAGCGAGCAGGTTTGGCAAGCGATAGAGAAGGAAATTTTCGGCGTGTTAGGTATGGTAACGGCCAACAATGAATCACGAACCGTGGGCATTGTTTATGCCGTTCATCATCGTCGCCTGTATATCGCCAGCGGTAAAGAAGCATGGAAGGTGAAGCATATTGCTCAAAATTCCCATGTTTCGATGACCATCCCGGTGCATAAAAGTATATTCTTTATGCCCTGGGTCAAAATTCCCGCCGCGACCATTACCTTCTGCGGAGAAGCCAGGATCTTAGAACCAGAAGAAACGCCACCGGAAATATTGAAGGTCATATTTAAAGGAATGGCCGAAGAAGAAAAGATGGAGGCTGACTCTTGTCTGATCGAGGTCACGCCAATAAAAGATTTCATCACTTACGGCATTGGTGTCTCATTAATGCAAATGCGCGATCCAAACCTGGCGCGTGGAAGGGTCCCGGTAGGAATTGACCATCCTGCAATAGAACAATCTCCTTCATAGCATAAGGTCAGTATAGCCACTTAATTGAAGAAGATTTGAGGGGTCATAAGCCAGGAATAATTATTGCCGGCGGGTGTGTTGGAAGGGATCATAGGAAAGAAATTCTTGAATGGCCTTGTTTCAGAAATATCGACGAAAACGGCCGACGTCACCCCCCAATGCCCGGCGGCATCCTGCCCACGAACATAAGCAATATGCCTCCCTGGTGAAAGTTCAGACAGAGGAATTGAGGCAAAGACAGTTTCCTTAATCCCATCAAAAGAACCATCAACAGCCACCATCGGGCTGGGGTGGGCATTCTCATCCCAAAATGGCGTATCAATTGCGACCTGTGCCCCTGTGATGGATTGACCGCCATGATCGCCATCGTCTATTTCGGCCGTAATCTTTAAAAGCGGCGCATCCTCAACGATCTCGGCCGTCACATTTGTAGTATCAGGACCCAATATCGTTTGGTAAGGAGAACGGGCAATTTTCGCCCCGAAAAGAAAAGCCTGTTGGTTTTCCGGCCATTGGTTTTGTTCAATCGTCTCATAAGGAGGCATAAACTCGTCACCAATTTCGTAGGTGAAGGCCGGAATGCCCAGCTCCCCATACACCCAATCATCCGTTGTGCCATTTGCGCTGTAGAGGCAGGTCCCCGGCTGGCAGGAAAGATAACCATTGTAAGTGGCCATCTTATCACCAATGGCTTTCAATCCTGCGAAATCAGGCGCCGGATCGTCAGTGAAACCCCAGGGCCACAGAATGAGATTACCGTAGCTGTGTAGCGTGATCAAAAGCCCCATCGCATCCTGAGAGGCCGCATCAGCAAGCTCCGGTCCCCGCTGGTCAGGGATCAGTTGGGCGATTAATTCTTGTAGAGCCAGCGTCTCACTTTCAGACACCGGCTCCGGCCCGCGGAAGGTCTGGCTGCATGGACTGTCGCTGGAACCTGGCGGACCCCAGGCAAAACTATGGTTGCGGTTTAAATCGACGCCATATTGCCAGCTAGAACTGGGCGGCCACGTCGTGCAGTCCGCTTCTTCATCGCCATCGGCATCAATGTTGATATTCTTACGCTGGTAAAATGGGAAATTACCGTACTTGTCGCCGGTCCCTAATTCAACCATCCAATGACCTTCAGGGTTGGCTGTGGGAATGATCCAAATTTCATGATGATCGAGGAGCCAGGTGTGGTCGGCATCCTGCCCATACCCTTCTAATAGCCAATCAATCATACGCAGGCCAATTTCGGCCGTGGTCAGCTCCCGGGCGTGAATATTGGCCATCAGAAAAAAGATTGGTTTGCTGCCCTGGCTGATCGTTTGATCCTCTATTGTCGAGGTGCCTGGGATGGTTTCATTGCTCAAGCGCAGCGCTTTCAATTCATAGCCGGGAAAAGCGTCCCCACCCAAGGTTGTACACCCGCCTTGCAGCAGGCAGGTCCCGCTGCCATAGGTCACCAGTTCCGTAAGATCCGGATGCACCTGGTTGATCTCCTGGAGGAGGGTATATATTTCCTGGACCGTATGGTAGCCATCCTTAAACGGCCGCAGGTTCGGATTCCTAAATTTTGCCGTCTCTTCCTGGTCGACCATCATCTGCCAGCCTTCCTCACGCAGTTGCAAATACTCCGCTCCGGTAAGACTCAGCAAGACATACCCTTCTTCCAGGTTGTTATACTCCCACAAATCATACGCATTGAGTTTGCTGAGATCGGCAATCCGCTCGTAATAAAGCCGGGCTACGAATGGGTCCGGGGGTAGAAAGGGCTGCGCCTGCTGTGAAACGGCCGCCGTTCTCTCCGCGGCGAAGGAGAGCAGTATAATCAGGAGAGCGGCTGAAACAAGCCCTCCTAATGATCTAGACATTACCTGGTGGTTTGACAATGTTTTTTGCCGGGTTCGTAGTAACGGCTTTAGCCGTTTGACCGCTGAAGCGGTCACTACAAACCACCCGGCAACCCTTGTTGACCAGGCTACTAAGTACAACCAACTTTGCTTTACCGGTTGTCATTTCGAGAAATTCCACATCGCAAGCTCTGTTCTATGAGTGAAGAAACATTCCCTAGTCATCCTGAACGCAGTGAAGGATCTTGCACTTCCTATCGCTAAAGATTCCTCACGCTGTTCCCTTCGGCTAGCTCAGGGCAGGCTGGAATGACGGTTTGAGTTTGTTTCTTAGCAGCAAAGCGAGAAATCCCTCGAGAGATGCCTCGACAAGCTCAGTATGACACAAGTAACAATACTTGTTTGTATTTAGACGCTTTCCTCGTTATCCCCTCTTTTTTGAATTTGAGGCACGATAATAGCGATGGCCACCAGAGCTGCGAAAATTAATAAAACAAAAACACCAATGGGTTGCATGAATTACTCCTCATTAATCTGACAATTTTGCCGCCTCATGCGGCTCGATGTCCACATTATCCAACCATTCGCTGACAATATGCACGCCCAGTACCGGAGCGTACACCGTGCGAGTCGTTGATATATCGGAATGGCCTAAAAATTCCTGTACAACTTCCAGGGGCATCCCTTCACGTAGAAGCTGGGTCGCCCGGTAATGCCGGAAATCATGGGCGGAGAGGCTTTCGTGTAAGCCTAGTGCTTTCACGCCTTTTTTGACAATATTATGCGCAGATGTGACCGAAAGGCGAGAATTCCGGGCGTTAAGGCTATGGGCGACGAAGAGCGCCGGGTTGGCATCCCTCCG
>JANQGC010000102.1 GCA_028277515.1 Anaerolineae bacterium | reverse complement strand
GTGGTTGCTTTTCTGGTGGTTGTGATTTCTATTGCCTTCGCGCCGGGGCGGGGGCTGGTTTGGAAAGCGCTGCGCCAGCGCGGGGACCGTAAACGTTTTGCGGCGCAGACGGTGTTGAATGATTTGTTTCACTATGCTTATGACCATGACTCTATGGATACGGCCGTGCCCCAATCCTTCTTATCCGGTGTCAGCGGCAAAGAAACTGATATCGGTTTGGAGCAGCTCGTTGCCCAGGGCTATGTGCAGAAAGTGGGGGAAGATTGGAAATTAACCCCTGCCGGGGCTGAAGTGGCTGCCCACCAGCATCAAAATGCTCTGTTATGGGATGTTTACCGGCAGTATTACGATTCGCTTGGCTTGCCGCTAATCGCCGAAAATCGCCGACAAGATATTCGGCTGCTGCTCCCGCCATCGGCTGTTCGCAAACTTGAATTGAAATTAGAGGAGAACGTCAGCTGATGTTCCAACTTGAACAAATCTTGATCACATTTTTATTAAACTTTTTCAGCCGCAGCGAAATCAATGCTTTTTTGCGTGACCCGCAGCATACGGCGACGATCATCGGCACTCTGATCGCGGTTTCCGGAGCTGTACTGGGCACTTTCTTACTGTTGAGAGGGATGTCCTTAACCAGCGACGCCATCAGCCACACGGTGCTGCTGGGTATCGTGGTTGCCTTTTTAGTGCTGACCACTTTTTTTAACCAGGAACCGGATTTATCATCGCCGTGGTTAATTATCGGCGCGGCATTGGCCGGAGTGGCTACTGTGGTGCTCACGGAAGCGATTTACCGCTCAGGCCTGGTCAAGCAGGACGCGGCATTGGGCCTGGCCTTTCCTCTTTTATTTGCCCTGGCTGTTATCATCGTATCCCGCTATGTGCAAGATGTGCACATGGATGAAGATGCGGTGATGATCGGCGAGATTGGGGTGGCCTGGGCGGATACGAACAGCCATTGTTTTGATAATTGTGAGACGGTCACGATTACCGCGGACGACCCCCGGGCTGAAATTGCCCGCCAATGCACTAACTGCCGCGAACTGGCGATTAGCCCGCGTGATGAACAAGCTGAGTTTGCCGAACGCTGTACGAACTGTGGCGAATATTCCCCGGCCCAGGCCTGGCAGGCCGGGTTGGTTGAAAATGAGCCGGTGCTTGTTTTCTGGCCCAAGTCGATCACGGTCATGCTCCTGATTGCGATCATTTCCGTGCTGTTTGTGATCTTGTTCTTTAAGGAGCTGAAATTATCGACATTTGATCCAGCATTGGCAGCGGCGCTTGGTTTTCGGCCGACATTGCTGCATTATGCACTGATGGTAACTGTCAGCCTTGTCGCTGTCGGCGCTTTTCAGGCTGTGGGATCAATATTGGTTATTGCCTTTTTCATTATCCCACCGGCGGCCGCTTACCTGTTGACCGACAATTTGGCACGCATGTTGCTTTTCAGCTCTTTGATCGGCGCTGCGGGAGCATATTTTGGTTATGATTTAGCGCGCGGCAGTTTCTTGGGGCTGTTTCAAGTAGATTCCATCCTGGCCGGACTGAACAACGTTTTTAGCCTCGGGCTTTTAGAGGAATGGAATTCATCTATTTCGGCCTCAATGGTGCTGATGATCTTTTTCTTCTTCTGCGCGGCCTGGATTTTTTCGCCTAAATATGGCCTGGTTTCTACCATGCTGCGCCGCCGCTCACAGCAGCAATCTTTTGAAAACCAGATTGTTTTGGCGCACATCAACAACCATGAGGGAACCAGCTCAGAACATGAGGAATTGGCCGTGGAATCTCTGTACCATCATTTCCGCTGGTCGCCGCGCAAAACGAAACGTTTGCTCAATCAACTACAAACGGGCAATTACATCCATGTTTTGCAGAACGAGGTCCATCTGACTTCTAAAGGAAAGAACCGGGTACAGAATTTCCGTGACACGCAACTGGCAAGGGAGACTGTGATTCAATAAAGGTGCAAAATACCGGTTGCCAACAGAGTTTACAGGATGATAAGCTCGATTGTATTATGGTGCTTTTTAGGTTGGCCAGGCACCAACGCATTGGAGATGAATGATGTTAAATGGAACTGATGCCATAAACCCCAAAAAGGAATTAGACAAGGACGGCAAGAGACGCTTAATTTTTATACTGGCTTTATTGGTCGTTGAAGTCTTAATTTTATTTGGGGCTGCCGGGAGCTTCAACTGGCCGGCGGCATGGCTTTACATTGGCATGCGTATGCTGGCCACGCTTGCTTTCAGCATCTATATTGTGCGTACGAATCCCGAGGTTATCAATGAGAGGGGACGCAATAAGAGCGGAGAAACCAAACCTTGGGATAAGGTTTTTTTCTTGATTTATTCACCGACACTTTTCATTGCACCGTTGGTGGCCGGATTGGATGCCGTCCGTTTTGGATGGTCACAAGTACCCTTTACATGGCAAGTTGCCGGTGCGGTATTGCTGATACCAGCATTGATCCTACCCTACTGGGCTATGGCAGTTAATCCATTTTTAGTCACGACTGTGCGCATTCAAGACAAACGAGGTCAATATGTGGTCGATGTGGGACCATACCGTCTTGTTCGTCATCCAATGTATAGTGGGGTCTTGCTAATGGCGATTGCCGCGCCATTGTTGCTGGGTTCTATTTGGATGTTTGTACCTACTGGCATAGGTGCCCTGGCTACTACCGTCCGTACATATTTGGAAGACCGCACCTTACAGGTTGAACTGCCTGGTTATAAGAATTACACAAAAAGAACACGATTTCGTCTGGTGCCGGGGCTTTGGTAGTTGTTGGTAGTTGAGGGTATTTTTGAATACGCCATAATCATTTAGTACCAAGTATGCAGCGCATTGACCACATAAGTGCAAGCAAAAAAGTCTTTCAGTAAGATTTGTGACACGGCCGGGAGACCGGTTGCAGCTTCGACCCTAAGAACTTGTGTAACTGAGCTTAGTTGCCAAAGTCGATGACCTTCACCAAGGAATTACAGATTTTTCTCGTGCGGGTTTGCGAGTTTGAGGTGGCCATCGTAGAAGACCTGGAAATGGTCCAAGAAGGTTTGTTCAATTACAATCGGACTGATTGATAAGAAGTGAAAATAAATGGACAAGATTAAATCTCGACTGACTGATGTCCCTGAGACAATGCTTTGGACCCTGCATAATCGTGCTTCGGAAGCCATGCGCGATGATAGCATTATCGATGATCCACATTCGGTACGAATATACCAAAGCATTGATTATGATTATGAACGCAGCTTTGGTAAAGCATCTCCATCCCATGCCATCCGCTCCCTGTTGTTTGATGAGCAGGTGCGGAAATATTTGAAGATTCATCCGGATGGTGTTGTTGTAAATCTTGGCGAGGGGCTGGAAACGCAGCGCTTCCGTGTTGAGGGAGAGCAGGCTACCTGGATTAGTATTGACCTGCCGGAAGCGATGGCTGTTCGCGAGCAATTTATTGAAGCAGATGCCCATCACCTACACTTGCCCTATTCAGTTCTAGATCGGCAATGGTTTACAGATATTCCCAATGGTCTTCCCATATTTATAACCGCTCAAGGACTATTGATGTATCTGCCGGAAGACGAGGTGCGCCAACTATTTCAGGATTTAGCCAAACAGTTTCCCGGCAGTTGGCTACTTTTTGACAGCATTCCAAAATGGCTTTCCAAAAGGACAATGAATGGCTGGAAAAAAACTGAATATTACACCACCCCCCAAATGCCTTGGGGGGTCAATAAACCAGAAATTGAATCTACGCTGCGCAACTGGGTGCCAACTTTGGTTCAGGTTGAAGATTTAGAATTGATGAATTATCCAAGGGGTATCGGCCGCTATTTCTATCCGATTATGAAACATCTGCCGTTTGTCAAAAGTATGTCGCCAGCTATCACTTTAATCCGCTTTGGATAATATGGCGTACGGTTTAATGAGCCAGGTATATAGTTAACAGCTAATAATAGACATAAATATCCATTAATTTTTCCAAACTTGTGATTACGATTTGTTCAAATGGTTTTGAATTTCACTATAATCAATTCTGTCATTATGTTGTAAGTTCAGTTTGAAGTATTCTATTATGGTCCGAAAAATATATAAGTCTGGATACAGCTTGGTGGTATCTTTGCCAAAGGAAACGCTGCAATTGCTTGGATTACAAGAGGGGAGTGAGGTCGGTGTTGCGGTCGATAAAGAACAGGCGCAAATTGTTATCAGGAAAACCGCCCAACTAGGTGTGGGTATTGATCATGAATTTGCTAAACAGGTGGATGAATTTATTGAAAGATACCGCCCTACATTAGAAGCTTTGGCTAAATGACGGAATTTTTAACCGCTCAAAAAGTACTTCCAAGTTACCAGTTCCTATTTCCCAGTTTATTGGTTTTTCCGGCGGATGGAACCGCGCGTGATATGCAGCATTTCGCGGCGGTAGGTTTTCAGGTCGAGGGAAAGGTTATTGTCGTGCCGGCGCTTGAGGAGTAAGACATGGGGAAGAATGGCCATAGGTACGTTGGCGTCTCGCGCGCGTGAAAACCAATCATGATCGGTGCCGATTTTGTAGGCGGGATCGAATCGGCCGATCCGGTCAAATAATTCCCGGCGAGCCATTAAGCAACCGGGTGTGACGCCAGACATTCGGCCGTTCACTCGCCATCCTTCTTGACCAGTCGCATCAGAATGAAATGCCAGGTAACCAATACAGTATAGAATGTCCGGTTTCTTCTGCATGAGTTGAAGTTGCCATTTTAATTTATTGGGTATCCAGATATCATCATGATCGAGAAAAGTGATATAAGCACTCCGGCTGTGGGCTAAGCCCAAGTTGCGGGCATCGGCCAGACCCTCATTTTCTTGGTGCAGCAGCCTGACCTGGGGGTAGGCGCCGGCGACTTGCAGTGTATTGTCCGTGGATTGGCCGGCAATAACCAGGATTTCGGCCGGTTGGATGGTTTGCTGCAAGACACTGTCCAGAGCATCGCCCAAAAAATGCTCTCCATTTTTGACCGGAATAATGACGCTGATCGCTTTGGATTGGTCGACTGAACTCATTTAGGACAATCATAACTTTGTTTGCTCAAAATGACTACCTGTTGTGATTTTATGGGGACACGAACCAGAATTGATAATTTCGGCAAGGTCAACACAAGCAGTGGCGGATTTTGGGATGTCAATTGATTACTTCTTGAAAATTTGATTATAATGATTAAATGCTCAACCATCGCATAACACGCTAGGGCGATTCCAAGGTTACTAATTTTTGTGCCGCAATCGCGGCTGCGAATTGATGGATGAGTTCATGACAGGATAACGATGCGCAGAATCGTTGATATTTTAGCGGCGTTATTTTTCCTACGCATGACCTGGCCATTGATGCTGGTCATTGGGTTGTTCATTAAAAGAGGCTCGCCCGGGCCTGTATTCTATACACCAGTGATGCTGGGGCAGTTTGGCCGGCCCTTTCGTTTTTATCGCTTTCGCACGATGCGCATGGACGATACCGGCCAGTTGACGGCGCAGGAACGATTGACCCCAATCGGTCGATTCATTCGCAATTATTCATTGGATCATCTGCCGTCGTTGATCAATTTGTTGAATGGCACGATGACGATTGTTGGTCCACGGCCGATGGAGGCAGAGCAGGTCAGTTGGCGGGATCCCATTTGGCAGGATTACTTTCAGCGCAAACCGGGCATATTCAACTATGCGATACTGAAAATGGGTCAAACCTGGACCCCCGGTAGAAAAAGCAATCCAACCAAAAATCAAGAATTGGAGATAGAATACCAGAGGAATCGGTCAACCTATGCCGACTTACGGCTTGTGATCGATTTCTTCCGGAAATTAGTTACCAGCAAAGGCAATATAAAAGCGAGAGGCAAAGCGGATCCTAAAATTTGGGATTCGGAAAAGGATAATCATGGAAAAGAAATTTGAGGAATTAAAAACCAAGCTCCTGGAAATTAATGATTTGAACGTTGCGGCGGGGGTGCTGCATTGGGATCAATCTACCTATATGCCGCCGGGTGGCGCAGAGACGCGCGGGCGGCAGTTGGCAACGCTCTCCCGGCTGGCGCATGAACGATCGATTGACCCTACTTTGGGCAAGCTATTGGATGATTTGCGGCCGTTTGCGGAAGCTCACCCATACGACAGTGATGAGGCAGCGCTCATCCGCGTGGCACGGCGGGACTATGAGCGGAATGTCAATGTTCCACCGGAGTTAATCGCTGAAATTTATGAGCATGGCACAAAGAGTTACCATGTTTGGGCAGAGGCAAAAACAGAGAGTGATTTCGGGGCTGTGCAACCCTATCTTGAAAAAACTGTTGATATCAGCCGGCAGTTGGCTGATTGTTTTCCGGGATATGAACATATCGCCGACCCCTTGATTGATTTTTCTGACGAAGGCATGACCGCCCAATCTATCGCTGCCCTGTTCGCCGATCTGCGGGCGCAGCTTGTGCCCCTGGTTGATGAGGTATTGAGCGGTCCACCGGCGGATGATTCTATTTTGAAGCAGCATTATCCGGAGGAACAGCAGCTTGATTTCGGCCGTGTTTGCATTGAAGATTATGGCTTTGATTTCCAGCGCGGCCGCCAGGATAAAACCCACCATCCGTATATGATCCGCTTCGCCCACGGGGATGTGCGCATCACGACGCGCGTTGACGAACATGATTTGAATAATGCCCTGTTCAGCACGCTGCATGAGACGGGGCATGCCATGTATGAGCAGGGTATCGATCCCGGGTTGGACGGTACACCGTTGGGCGGCGGAACCTCTTCCGGGGTGCATGAAAGCCAGTCGCGCCTCTGGGAAAATATTGTCGGCCGTTCCTGGGGTTTTTGGGACCATTACTATCCCCAGTTGCAGGTCGTTTTCCCGGAACAACTGGTTGATGTACCACAAGACCAGTTTTACCGGGCGATTAACAAGGTGCAGCGATCATTCATCCGCACGGAGGCTGATGAACTGACCTATAACCTGCATGTGATGATTCGCTTTGACCTGGAACTGGCGCTGTTGGAGGGCAACCTGCCGATTAAAGATTTACCCGAAGCGTGGGGTGAGCGTTACCAGTCCGACCTGGGCATTGACGTCCCCGACCATTCCCTGGGGGTGATGCAGGATGTGCACTGGTTTAATGGGTTGGTTGGCGGCGCGTTCCAGGGTTATACGCTGGGCAATATCATGAGCAGCGCCTTTTACGCGGCCGCGCTTGAGGCACACCCGGATATCCCCGATCAAATTCAGGAAGGGCAGTTCGAGACGCTGCATCGCTGGTTAAGGGAGAATATTTACCGATACGGCCGAAAATTCACCGCGAATGAATTGGTGGAAAAAGTCACTGGCGGCCCGCTGTCCATCGATCCTTACATTGATTACCTTAAGGTCAAGTTTGGCTGATCTGTGTAAAGAAGAAATTGCACAGAGAACAGGGAGTAGGGGCACAGAGAGGCGCAGAGAATTGAATTAAGAAACTCGGTGAAGCTCTGTGCAAATAAGAAATTGCACAGAGAACAGGGAGTAGGGGCACAGAGAGGCACAGAGGGAATCATATAAAATCTCTGTGAAGCTCTGTGCAATTCTTTGTGTCCCTCTGTGCAAGAATAGAAATGCACAGAGAACAGGAGTAGGGCCACAGAGAGGCACGGAGGAATAATAAATCTCCGTGCCATTCTCTGTGAAGCTCAGTGCGATAAAACGTTCTGACCTCCGGGAGGAACTTCAAAATTTATGCAAAATCAAGATATTTTGGTTGGTACATCTCATCTATCACATGAGCCAACAAGTTGTAAGGGCGAGGCTCGTCGGTTAGGTCGTTACCATAGGCAACCTCGGCGACGGCGGCGGCGATATTGGCCGACACGCTCCGAATCTTGGCAAGCGGGGGATAGACTCTGCCGAGTTCTAAATCCTCATCTGATACCTGCATAGCCAACGCCTTGGCGGCGACCAAGAACATCTTATCGGGTATACGCCTGGCCCCGGATGTGACCACCCCCAGACCCACGCCAGGGAAAATGTAGGCATTGTTGCCCTGGCCAGGAACATAAGTGCGCCCCTCAAACTGCACCGGATCGAAAGGACTTCCGCTAGCGAAAATCGCTCGTCCCTGGGACCAGGTGTAGGCTTGTTCGGCCGTGCATTCCGCTTTTGATGTTGGGTTGGATAGCGCAAGAATAACCGGTTTTTCGCTTATTTCGGCCATCGCTTCGATCACTTCTTGGGTAAACGTTTGTGGTTGGCCGGAGACTCCGATGAGGACCGTTGGCTTGTGGTACAGCACCGCTTCCAAGAGCGTCTCCACATAGTCATGATCGTGCGCATAATCCAACTTGTGCTGGGCCAGATCCTGGCGGCGAATATCACAAACCAACCCTTGCGAATCGACAAATAGGCAACGTTCGCGGGCTTTCTTTGCACTAATGCCCCCTTCCTCTCTCATTGCTGAGACGATCAAATCAGCGATGCCGATTCCTGCCTCGCCGGCCCCCAGGAACAGGAATTTGTGATCCTTCAACTTTCCACCGGTCAGGCGCAACGAGGCGTATAAGCCGGCCAGGGTCACACTAGCCGTGCCTTGAATGTCATCATTAAACACCGGCGCTCGATCTCTGTATTTTTCCAGCAGGCGAAAGGCGTTGTGATTGGCGAAATCCTCGAACTGAATCATCGCCTTGGGGAAATGATCCTCCACTCCAACGATAAATTCCTCAATGAAATCATCATAAGTATGCCCGGTGATGCGTTCATGAGGCAGGCCGATGTACAACGGATCATCAAGTAGCTTTTGGTTGTTGGTGCCAACATCCAGCATGACTGGCAAGGTGGTTGCCGGGTGAATGCCCGCACATGCTGCATAAAGGGATAACTTGCCCACCGGGATGCCCATGCCGTTGGCTCCCTGATCTCCCAGCCCTAAAATGCGCTCGCCATCGGTGACAACGATGATTCGCACATCCTCATAGGGCCAGTTAGCAAGGCATTCATTGATGCGCCCTTGCAAATTGGCCGACACATAAAGACCACGCGGCCGACGAAAAATATGGGCATATTCAACACAGGCCTGACCGACTGTTGGGGTGTAGATGATGGGCATCATCTCTTCGATATTGTCTATCACCACCCGGTAGAATAGATTTTCGTTGCGATCTTCCAGATCGATCAAATAGATATATTTTTCCAGGTCATTTGGTTTTTTGTGAAAATTTTCCAGGACACGCGCCACTTGCTGGTCCTGGGTGCTGATCCGGGGGGGCAGCAGACCGCATAAGCCTAACAATTCCCTCTCCTTTTGGGAAAATGCGGTGCCCTGATTCAAAATCGGATTGTGCAGCAGGTCAATACCTGTCGGCAGATCAAGGGTTACATTGGGATTGTTTGCATTTTCAATCATCATTATCTCCGGTTGTTTATGTCAAGCCTGAAACTCTAATTTAATGGGGCAAGCAAGCATCCCCAACGAATTAGTCGCATTTGATAATAAATCATAAATTTGCAAATTTCAGGTTTACGAATAGCTCCTATATACATTATAGACCGGGAGGCAGGATAAAAAATAATGGCATTTGGCATGAATAACAAGTGACAAATGTCATTATTTTACAGAGGCAGTTGGGGCTGTTTTCTATTTACCGGACCAGCGCTCGAATAAATCCTCTTCCAATTCAATATCGAACTGGTCCAGGATGCGGTTGACGGTCTGGTTGATGATGTCGTCCAGGGTCTGCGGGCGGTGGTAAAAGGCGGGGACGGGGGGCATGATCACGGCGCCTAATTCGATGGCCTGGACGAGGAGGCGGGCGTGACCCAGGTGGATGGGGGTTTCGCGGGGGAGGATGACTAATTTTCGGCCGTCTTTTAACACCACATCGGCCGCGCGCAGCAGCAAATTATCACTGTATGAGGAGACGATGCCCGATAGGGTTTTCATCGTACAGGGCACGACAACCATGCCCATTGTCCGATAAGAACCGGAGGAGATAGCCGCGGCAATATCGTTGAAACCATACAAATGATCGGCCAGGGCTTCAATATCCCTGATTTTATAGTCCGTTTCCAAGAGCGCGACCCGTTTAGCAGCGGCGCTGAACACTAGATGGGTTTCAATAGCAGGAACGTCACGTAAGACTTCTAATAATCGAATGCCGTAAATGGTTCCACTGGCCCCGGCCAGGCCGACGATTAATCTTTGCAAGTTTTCACCTCATGGCTTACAGATTAACGCCAGACCCCCATCTTTGCAAGCACAAACGCATATTTGGGTGTGGTTCCTTTTTGTGTATGATTTGAGTTGACATGAAATTCGATCGCTACAATTCGTCGATCATTGTCGTAGGGGCGGGACAGGCGGGCAAAGCCTTACTGGAAACCCGTGGCCAACCATCCCGCCTGTCTCGCCCGGCAAGACGCCGCCTGGCTGTGAAGGGTGGGCCGGCGCGGTGGGCAGGTCATGGTTGTGGTCAACATTATGCCGCGCCGGCCCACCCCTACCATTGGACGGCCGACCCAATTGAACCCTATTGGGTCAAGTAAAAAGTTGTCAAATTTCTGTGCAAATGATTTTTGTAACAGTGTACTAAGCCAGGGTGTAAATTAATAGGGAGTAAGGGCCGACAGTGACGGCCGTTTGGCCATTTTCTACCTGAATGTCATGGTGCGGGGTGCCATCAAACGAGGGATCGTACAAAACATTATCGCTGTTGAAGCGGACGTTCCACAGGCCATTTTGAGGGAAGGGCACAGCCACCTGGTCCAGCGTCTGGTGTGAGAAATTGGCGATAACCAGGACATCATCACCCGGTCCCCCAAACTCCCAGCGGCGGAATACGAGCAGCTTCTGATCGTTATCGGCCAGCAGAATTTCCGTGTTTTGCCCGGTCAACCCCAGGTTATCACCATCACAGTTGCGGCGCAGTTTGACCAGGTCATGGTACAGCTTGACGATGCCGCCGTTGTCTTTTGCTTTTTGCCAGTCCAAAGATTTTGTGTCCTCAAACCAGCCGGATTCAACAAACTCCTGCCCCTGAAAGATCATGGGAATGCCGGGTGAAGTGAAGAGCAATCCGGCACCAAGCGTCGACCGTTTCTTGGCCGCCCAGGAACCGGCTGTGCCGGGGGCGATATCTTCCGGCACACGAGCCTGGCCATTGGCCACTTCATCATGGGACTCAGTGTAGATGATGCGCTTGAACACATCCCCGTTGTAGGTAGCGGTGATCGCTGAAGCAACAGCCTGCATATCTCGATCCTCATCATTCACGCTGGTGATCGCTGCCCGAACAGGATGGACGAAACGTTCATCCCACTGGCTGTCGAAACCGGCGCCCCCATCGGCCGTTGAGCGCGTGATCGCTTCGTTACCGCGTAGATCCTCGGCGATGATCATCGCTCCTGGGCGGCGCCTGTCAATTTCATCATTGACCCAGCGCATCAGATCCCACCCTTCAAGGATATCCGATTCCTGATCCCCTTCATGGCCATAGACATTGCGGATCCAGGCCGTGGCGTCCCAGCGTAGGCCGTCCACCTGGAATTCATCCATCCACATCAAGGCGTTGTCACGCAGATATTGGCGCACTTCGGGACGGCCGTAATCGGGCCGCGTATCAGCCCAGGGTGTGGTTGAACGCCAATCATTATAGAAGTAGATGCCCCCTTTTCCATCTTCCTGCCAGCCATCAAACTGCCATAGGCTTAAATCATCAGGTCCGAAATGGTTATAGACCACATCGACGATAACCGCGATGCCCGCGTCATGAGCGGCCTTAACTAGCTGGCGAAAGGATTCCTTGCCGCCATATGTTTGGGTGATGGCGAAAGGGTGGGCCGGGTTGTAGCCCCAGGAATAGTCACCGGCAAACTCGGCGACGGGCATGATTTCGATGGCGTTGATCCCCAAATACTGTAGATAAGGCAGCTTGGCAATTACATGCTCGAACTGTCCACGGGCATCCGTTGCCCCCTCGCCGAAGGTTCCGACGTGCAGCTCGTAGATGACCATCTCGTTCCATTGGGGCATCCAGTTTTGTGGATTGCCGTTTTCAGGCGTGCAGATCTCGCAGATAATCCCGTTGCCGTTTTCTTTGGCGATTTTGCGAGCATAGGGATCGACGCGCAGCAAGTGTTGATTGCCGTTCTGGATCACATAACGATATTCGTCTCCGGTGATAGCGTCTTCGATATCGGCCGACCAGTATCCGTTCCCCTCGCCGGCCAGGGCGTGTTTTTCCCTGGACCAGTTGTTGAACGATCCCGTGACAAAAACATTGTCGGCGTGGGGCGCCCAGACACGAAATGAGGTGCCACCGGTATACGGCCGTGCCCCCATGCCTTCTTGTTCGGAGGGGTACATTGGGCTGAATATATCTTTCAACTGGCGGATTAAACGGTAGATCATTTCCCGCCATGTGGGCGTTGTATTGTTGGTTGGCATGATAGTTTTGCCTCCAAGGTCTTGAATCTTGTAACCGCGAAATAGATTTCGCGTCCTGCGCCGAGGAATGGAATCCTCGGCCACACTTGCATTTAAACGCCAAAAAGCACTTAAAATTTACCCATTTACATTACAAACGGGCAAGATTAAGCGCTTTTTATTAGATTTGCGTAAACAAATCGGCGATATTCAGGTTAATCTTGCATCATATGATCGCACTACATCGCTCTGCTGACCCTGTCGACCAGCGCACCTGAGGAATCCAGAAGCTGCACTTCCAGCGGCATCTGGCCAAAGGCATGGGTCGAACAGCTCAAACAGGGGTCGAAGCAGCGGATGACCGCTTCCACGCGGTTGAGCATCCCTTCTTGCATCTTATCACCGCGCACGAAAAAGCGGGCGGCCTGGTAGATGCCTTTGTTCATGGCCAGGCTGTTGTTGCCGGTGGCGATGATCATATTGACCCAGGTGATCAACCCTTTTTCGTCGATGCGGTAATGGTGGAATAGGGTACCGCGTGGGGCTTCCGAAGCGCCAACGCCTTCGGAGCGGTTGGGTTCAGCATTGGCGCGCACGCGCTCACTGAAGATGTGCGGATTGTTAAGCTCCCGCTCCATGCGTTCGATGGTGTATAAAATCTCAATCAGGCGCGCATAATGGTAATGGAACGAACTTAATTCCGGCCCGCGTTCCAGCGTGCGGAATTCAGCCCATTCCTGGTCGGCCAGGGGGGTGCCGATGCTGTCAACGATATTCAGCCGGGCCAACGGGCCGACGCGATACATGCCGCCGGGGTAGCCCAGCGGTTTGTAATAAGGAGATTTTAGGTAAGAATCCGGTTCAACATATTCGCCAATGTAGTCCATGTAGCGACGCGGGTCCAGACCGTCAGCGATAATGTCTCCTTTGGAGTCCATGATGCGCAGCTTACCATCATAAAAATCTAATTCCCCTTTGTCATTGACCATGCCCATGAACAGGGATGGGAAATTAGCGAAGGTACGGATTTCGTCATCAAATTTGCCAAAAACATCCTTGTACCAATCCAATGTGCGGCGAATGCGCATCAGGGCATCGGGCAGCATGCTGGAAATCTGCTCATGCTTCTCCTTGGTTAGTGGGGCATTAACGCCTCCGGGCACGACCCAGGCCGGGTGCACTCGCTTGCCACCTAATATCTCAATAACCGACTGGCCAAATTTGCGCAAGGCGATGCCGTCGCGAGCCAGGTCGGGATATTTGTCTAGCACACCGAAGATGTTACGGCTGGCCGGATCGGAATCGAAACCGAGCAGCAGATCTGGTGAGGAAAGATGAAAGAAGCTCAGGGCGTGCGATTGGGCATGTTGGGCCAGGTTCATGATCCGCCGCAGGCGGGCTGCCGCCGGAGGGATCTGTACGGCCAATAGCTCATCACACGCTTTGGCAGAGGACATGAGATGGCTGACCGGGCAGATGCCGCAGGAGCGAGCGGTGATGGCCGGCATTTCGTGGAACATGCGTCCTTCGGTGAATTTCTCAAAGCCACGAAATTGAGTCACATGAAAACGGGCGTTGCTGACACGGCCATCATCGCCCATGGTCAAGGTGATTTTACTATGCCCCTCGATGCGGGTTACGGGGTCAATTGCAATTGTATTTGCCATTCTATTTCTCCAATTACATGCCGAAGCGTGTATGTCCGGTCAGGTCAGGCATGCGCCCGGCCAATAGTTCAGAAACAGTGAACCAGATGGTATCGGCCGAAGGCGGGCAGCCGGGCACAAAGACGTCCACATTCACCACCTGGTGCACGGGGACGGAGGCCTTACGTAGCGGGGGAATGACCTCTACGGGGATATGAAGGTTGTCATCGGCGTTTTCCAGGTAAGATCGAGCCAACACATCATCCATTTTAAATTCATTGCGCATGCCGGGCACATTGGCCGTGATCGCGCAGTCACCCAGAGAAACCAGCAGCCTGGTTCGGCCGCGGATCATGCGGATTTTTTCATAATCTTCTTCTGTGCTAACCGCACCCTCGACAATCGTCACCAACACATCCGGCGGAAATTCCTTATTATCAACCAGTGGGCTGTAAACCAGATCGGCCAGTTCATTTAATTCAATCAAATGCTCGTCAATGTCCAGGAAAGACATGTGGCAGCCGGAACAGCCATCCAACCAGACCGTGGCGATTTTCGCTTTCTCACTCATATCCGTCTCCTTCGCGCATGATAGTCAGGTAAGGCAAAAATTCCCGCTTCTTTCTCTGTTCTCCTGCGGACATTCCTTTTTGCGTGAGCGCGCCCGTTGGGCAAACCTGTACACATTTGCCGCAACTTGTGCAGCTTTCGGCCAGACCCCAGGGCTGGTTCAAATCGGCGATAATACACGATTGGAAACCACGACCCATGACATCCCAGGTATGCGCCCCTTCAATTTCGGCGCAGACCCGGACACAGCGGGTGCATAGCACGCAGCGGTCGTGGTCCATCATAAAATAAGGGTGTGAGGCGTCGATGGGCATGCGTGGATACAGGTAGGGAATGCGTAGATTGGTCACGCCCATTTCCACAGAAAGGTCTTGCAGTTCGCAGTGTCCATTAGATACGCAAACGGAACAGACGTGGTTGCGTTCGGAAAAGAGCATTTCCACGATCATGCGCCGGTAATTGTTGATGCGTTCCGAGGTGGTGTGCACGATCATCCCTTCACGGGCATAGGTCATGCAGGCTTGATGAAGCTTATTTGATCCTTCAATTTCAACAATGCACAGCCGGCAGCCGCCGAGGCCGCTTAACCCTTCCATGTTGCAAAGGGTGGGG
This sequence comes from Anaerolineae bacterium, assembly GCA_028277515.1. The sequence goes on along the minus strand of JANQGC010000102.1, from coordinate 2,810 downwards.
ATGTGAATGTCGTTTTCTTGGGCCAATTGCAAGATGGTTTCATCTTCACGCGCGCCGACGTCTACGTCGTCGATCTTTAATGTTTTAATACTGGGTCGGGATCGTCTTCTCATGGCTGTACCTCCAATAAAGGATCGCTGATGAGTCGGTCTTCATATTCATGGCGGAAATAGCGCAGGGTGCTGACCACCGGATTAGGGGCGGTTTGGCCCAGCCCACAAAGGCTGGTATCGCGTACCATGTCACACAGCTCTTCCAGGAGAGCCAGGTCTTTTGCCGTAGCCTCGCCGCCATTAATTTTGTCCAATAGATTGTACATATGGACCGTGCCCACGCGGCAGGGAACGCAGCGGCCGCAGGATTCGGTCATGCAGAACTCCATGAAATATTTGGCTACATCGACCATATTGGCGCTTTCGTTCATGACGATCATGCCGCCGGAACCCATGATCGATCCCAGGTCGTGCAGGGATTCATAGTCGACGGGATAATCCAGGTACTCTGCGGGGATGCAGCCACCGGACGGTCCGCCGGTTTGAACGGCCTTGAGGTGGCCATTATTAGGAATGCCACCGCCGATATCATCAATGATTTCACCCAGTCGGATGCCCATGGGCACTTCAATGAGGCCGGTGTTGGTGATGTCGCCGGCCAGGGCGAAGACTTTGGTCCCTTTACTTTTCTCGGTGCCGATGGCTGAGTACCAATCGCCACCGTTACGGATGATGGGCGCCACATTGGCGAAGGTTTCCACGTTGTTGATCAGCGTTGGCTCGCCAAAAAGGCCGAGTTCGGCCGGATAAGGCGGGCGAGGTCTCGGCTGTCCGCGCTTGCCTTCAATGGAGGAGATCAAAGCCGTTTCCTCACCGCAGACAAAAGCGCCCGCACCGAGGCGTATCTCTACATGAAAGCGGAAGGGTGTATTGCAGATGTCACTGCCCAGTAGATTGATGCGCCGCGCCTGGCGGATGGCTATTTTCAGCCGCTCAACTGCCAGCGGATATTCGCCGCGCACATAAATATATCCTTTTTGGGCACCGACAGCGTAAGCGGCGATAGCCATACCTTCTAACACCCGGTGGGGATCGCTTTCCAAGACGCTGCGATCCATAAATGCGCCGGGGTCCCCTTCGTCGGCATTGCAAATGACATATTTTTCATCGCCTACCGATTTGGCAACAGTGGTCCATTTCAGGCCGGTGGGATAGCCGCCTCCACCGCGGCCGCGCAGCCCGCTGCCTTCAATTTCGCTGATCACTTCGTCAGGCGTCATCTCAGTCAGGGCATAAAGCAGCGCCTGGTAGCCATCGTGGGAAATGTAATCCTCAATGCGCTCCGGATCGATGCGGCCGCTGTTTTCCAGGACGATTTTGGTTTGATTTTGAAAGAAGGGGATGTCAGTGTCCAGTTCCAGCCGTTTGACCGGTTCTTTGCCCAGGCTCTTAACGATGTCATGGGCGTCATTAGGGGTCACGTATTGATACATGACCTCTATTTTCTCATCCTGGTCCATCTTGCTGCATTGGGAAACCAGAGGCCCATGCGCGCAAAGACCCATGCAGCCGGTCCCTTTCACCTGGACGGTCTCTTCCAGGCCCCCTTCGGCGACCCGTTTGCGGATCGCTTCCAATACATCATCGCTTTGGGAGGAAAGACAGCCGGCGGCTACACAGACGCAAACGCGGTGCTCGCTCAATGCGTCTCGTTCCATTTCATCTATCGTGATGCGGTCGAGTCGTTCATACATCGCCGTTACTCCATTGGGCCAGCCGCGCAATCAGATCATCATGTTTTAGCTTGCCCACTACTTCTCCATCAAAAATGGCCACTGGAGCCAGGCCACAAGAACCCAAACAGCGTGCGGTGAGCAGAGAAAGGTTGCCGTCATCCGTTGTGTCGCCCGGTTGAATATCGTAATGATCATTAATTTCGGCCAACATGGCATTGATGCCCTTGATGTAGCAAGCCGTACCTGTGCACATGACGCAGGTGTGTTTTCCTGCCGGTTTGAGGCTGAATAAGTGATAAAAGGTAGAAACGCCATAGACCCGGCTTAAAGGCACGCGTAGGGACTCGGCGACAAAGTGCAGCGATTCATCGTCGAGGAAACCAAAGGTCTCCTGGACGGTATGCAGGGTCTCGATCAGGCCGTGGCGGGAAAAGCCGTTGCGGCGCATGGTCCCCTGCACGATCCGCCACCGTTTATCGTCTGATGGCGGTTCCACTTTGGGTGCTTGTAGCATAGTTTCGCTCCTTTTTGATTCAAAAAGAATGCGCCATTTGTTTCATGGCGCTCCCATATTCTGAATTATAAAGGATAAGAGCATTTATGGATTGTGAAGATTGTCACAAATTCCCATGTCAAATGTCATGTAATGGTGTAAACGCGATTTCCAAATCGTGCAGAGGAGCGAAAAATGAATTTTTCGGTTACAGGGTCGCGCCTGGGAAACGAGCTGATCTTCTATATAAGGTTAGCTGGTAGGATAATTTAAGTTGGCGGCGTTGTTCATATATACTTGATAGCCGCGACCAGGGATCATCTCATCTATATCGTTAATGAGAAAGTCGGGCCAGTACACCGCTCCGTTTTTGCCTAAAAAAGGACAATATTTGGTAAAAGACTGTGAATTCAGTTATTCTGCTGATTATTTTAGCCGAGTTTATGGCAATCGGGGGACGATTATAAGATGCAGAGGCATTTAAATTCCGTGAAAAATGTCGTTTAATGGGTTCAGAGAAACCACTTCAGCGGGTTAATGGCTAATGAATCTTGTTTATTTAAATGGGTAAACCTCGTAACCGCGACA
>JANQGC010000330.1 GCA_028277515.1 Anaerolineae bacterium | reverse complement strand
GGTAACGAAAAACCTCAAAGTTCACCACGCCGGCAAGCCTCTCCAGCGGATCTCCAGCCGTCGACAACGCCGCATACCGCTCATCCAAATCAAAAAATCCCGGCTGTCCCGCCATCATCACCCCCGTTGCTGCCTTAACCGAACAGAATCAGATCAGAAACTCAAAAGCCAGGTTTTTAGAGGTGTCCAGTTGAAGACCTGCAAAGGCTACACCCCGTGCCAACTCATCTGGACACCTCTAAAAACCCTGATTTCAGAAATCGTATCGCAATAATTTCAATGCCTTGGAAGGCTCAAATCCGCCTTCCTATAGGTTTTTCGAGATTTCCATCTGCAAAGCATGGACAGACATGCCGAACCGATAAAGGCACTCAACAATTCATCGACTGCAGAAGTAAAAGACCCTTCAATGCGAAGTCCACGCCTCCAGGAATCAATCCCTTAACCGCTTTTCAGCGCCACCCAATCAAGCGTTACAGTTCCCAAAAGCCATCGATTTGGTAATCGCTATAGCAGCTTCTTGCTGAACTAAACCAGCAACCGTCGACACCAAGTGCGAATGAATCTTTACGATATCAGCACATGAACCTTGGCCGCAGCATTGTATACTCCGGCGAATCATGCTTTTTTCTTAATAAAAGCAGCAACATGTTACAGATCCCATACAAATAAATCGGACAAGGAGATCAACGTCCATGAAACGTAGAATTTTTTTGAAAGGCGCGGTGGCTGCAAGCTTTGGCGGCACAATGGCGTCAACACTTGCTGCCCCAGCCATTTCTCAGGACCGTAAGGAATGGCGAATGGTAACCACCTGGCCTAAGAATTTTCCCGGCTTGGGAACGGGAGCAGAACTGCTCGCTGAGTTGATCACAAAGGGAACGGGCGGGAGGCTGTCGGTCAAGGTGTTTGGTGCGGGTGAAATCGTACCGGCCTTTGAGTCCATGGATGCTGTCGCGAGCGGGACGGTAGAGATGGGCCACGGAGCTCCCTACTACTGGAAAGGCAAGGAGCCCGCTACCCAATTCATTGCGTCCATGCCCTTCGGAATGATCGCTCAGGAACAGAATGCTTGGCTTCAGTATGCCGGTGGTCAAGCAATCGCTGATGAGGTCTACAGGGAACTTGGCTGCAAATTTTTCCCATCAGGCAATACCGGGACGCAGATGGGCGGCTGGTTCAACAAGGAAATCAACAGCCTTGAGGATTACAAGGGTCTGAAGATGCGTATCCCTGGGCTGGGTGGCGAAGTGGTCAAAGCTGCGGGAGGCAACGTGGTCAACTTGCCGGGTGGAGAGATTCCCCCGGCACTTCAGTCAGGTGCCATCGACGCTACGGAATGGGTTGGCCCATACAACGATCTAGCGTTTGGGCTGTATAAAAGCGCAAAGTACTACTACTATCCCGGTTGGCACGAGCCGGCTACGGTCCTCGACAACTTCATCAACCTAAAGGCTTGGGAGAGTTTGCCCGACGACATTAAGGGGATCGTCGAGGCGTCCAACACCGCAGTCAACCAACTTGTGCTGAGTGAATTTGGCGCGCGCAACAATTCTGCACTGGCAACGTTGGTTGATAAGCATGGGGTCGTCTTGAAGAAGTTTCCTGACCCCGTGCTCAACGGATTGGGCGCTCTTTCAGGGGAAGTAATGAACGATTTAGCATCTAAGGATGCGCGCAGCCGCAAAGTTATGGATAGCATCCTTGAATTCCGTAAGGGCGCGATCTCCTGGACCACCAAATCGGAGACCGCCTTTACGTTGGCGCGCGATCTTCCATTTAAGTACGCAGAGCCGAGCGCCGGCTAATAGACATTTCCAAACTTGACCTCTGACCGAATGCGGGCCGGCCAGGACAAAAACCTCGTCGGCCCCGCTATTGTCCGCGTCAGTCGAACAAGAACTGAGGTAACCACGTGGCCAAGTTCGGAAATGCAGCAAGTAAAGACAGTCCCAATAGCTGAATTAAGACGAAAGGTACAATTCCTCGATAAATGTCCATCGTCGACACACCAGCCGGAGCAACACCGCGCAGATAAAACAAGGCAAACCCAAAGGGAGGGGTCAAGAAGCTCGTTTGCAGATTGATAGCGATCATCACACCAAACCAAATAGGGTTGATGTCAAACTGAAGCAGAATGGGCCCGACGATCGGGACGACGACAAAAATAATCTCTATGAAGTCCAGGAAGAAGCCGAGAACAAACATGATGAGCATGACTACCAGCATGGCACCGAACACGCCACCAGGAAGGCCCGTTAGCATTTCGGCGACAAACTCATCCCCGCCGAACCCACGAAACACCAACGAAAACACAGATGCACCCAACAGAATGACAAACACCATGCAGGTTATCTGCGTTGTGGATCGCATCACGACACGCAGCACACCATTGGCGTAAACTCGGCCCAACGCGATAACCAAGCCCCATAAAGTAACCAGCAACATCACGATTGCGGAGACAAACGCCGCAAAGTCGGTTCCGGGAATGGTTTCACGTTGCATTCTAAGATCAAAAAAACCCGTGAGAAAAACTTGACCAAGAAGGCAGAGTCCAGCTGCGTAAATGGGAAAATTGGTGCCTGGGTCGAGGCGCAGCGCCGTCCGGAAGGGAAAGGGCAAAAACTCTCTCGAAGGCAGAATTGGAGATTTGTCATCCTGTAGATAGCCATTTTCTCCAACGA
>JANQGC010000259.1 GCA_028277515.1 Anaerolineae bacterium | reverse complement strand
GAAACCGGCACAGCGCAGCACATGCTCTCCGGAGCGCACCACCACTTGATCGACGATTTTGCGGCCGGCCGGCTGTAACGTATAGGAGGCGATACAATGATTCAATCCTTACCCTGGCTGACGCGCATCCTGGGCGCCCTGCTCCTGGTGGGGGTTGCCGCCCTGATAGCCTACCGCCAGAAAACAGGCCTGGAAAAAGATATGCTGACAGCCGTCATCCGGGCCTTCGTCCAACTGATCGCCATCGGCTATGTCCTCGAATTTGTCTTTGCCGCCGAAGGGCCTTTCTGGATCTTGCTAGTGGTGGCGGTGATGGTGACGATTGCCGGAGCGACGGCCGGCCGGCGGGGAACAGGCGTACCCCAGAGCGTGATCGTGGCCACCGCGGCCATCAGCTGCAGTGCCTTTTTAACGGTCGGTGCCCTGCTGGCCTTGCAGGTTTTTCCCTATCAGCCCCGCTATATCATTCCCATCGCCGGGATGATCGTCGGCAATTCGATGGTGGTCTGCGGCCTGGTCATGGCGCGGCTGCGGGACGATATCAAGTTCCAAAAACTCCAGGTCGAGGCGGCCCTGGCCTTGGGCGCCACCCCGCGGCAGGCGGTCAGCGGGCAGCTGCGGCGGGCGTTGGCTGCCGCCATGATGCCGATAGTGGACAACACCAAGACCGTCGGGTTGATTTCGCTTCCCGGCGCCATGACCGGCATGATCCTGGCCGGAGCACCTGTGCTGGAGGCCGTTCAGGTGCAGATTATCGTGATGTACATGCTGATCGGTGCATCGGCCATCAGTGGGTTGACGACCGCCTATCTGACGTACCGCCGGTTCTTTACGCGGGCGCATCAACTAATCGGCTGAAAAACAGGAACTTTCCTCCGACGAGCTGTGTCAATCCTTGTCTTTATCGGATGGGACCGATTCCCCGAAAAAGGAAGTGAAAGGATTCGTCTCCGCACCGCTGCCCGGTCCCATGCCCGAAAGCCCCATACCGAGGTCCAACCAGCGTTTGAACTGGGCATCCACTTCCGTCTTATAGCGAATATAATTGTGGGCGATCTGCTGCAGGTAGGTTTCGAAAAACTCCAGCAGCACGTTATCGCCGTATTGGATAATCAAGTGCAATACCGGAACGGGTAAAAGCGCATTCTTGCGTTTAGCCTGCTCCATAACGATCTGAGTTAGAATGAAAGCGGTCACATCCTCTTTGGTCTTGGCGTCGATAACCTTCACCACATGGCCCTTGCGGATGACCTCGGCCAATTCATCGAGGGTCACATAACGACTGCTGCTCGTATCGTAAATCCGGCGGTTGGCGTATTTTTTAAACATTAATTCAGCAGACATGATTCCCCCTTATGCCGATCCGGACGTGTCTGTCAGGATTTGCGCAACCACTGGGTCGGCATTTTAAAAAATTCGCTTTCGGTTTCGTTCGAACTGGAATGAATTGAAACCGGGGTAGGAAAGCCGGCGCTATCTGGCCCAGAGCCAATGCAACATCCCGGCTTTTTGTGTTACGCACCAAAACCATATAAACTTTCTTCACAATTCATAAAATCATAACAATTTGATTATATTGAATCAATGGTTGATATCGGATAGGCGCTATCGACATAAGCCTAAAAAATTATTGCAATGCACAATTTTATTGTTGACATTTACCAACACCTCTGTATTTTTAAGCTCTAAATGATTTAGCGTCAATGTTGCATTGCCGCAATCGCCCACCAACATTTTCATTTCAGGAGAAGAATCAACATGGAAACCAAACAAATTACCAAACAAATCATCGATTTCCAGAAAATGTCATTTGACAACTTGTACAATGCCATGGCGCTCGTCCA
>JANQGC010000217.1 GCA_028277515.1 Anaerolineae bacterium | reverse complement strand
GGAATTTCCATGATCACCGAGTCCACATTTAGGGGAATATCTTTAATACCTGGAATCAGGTATTGGCTTAAATATGGGTTGAGGATATGGCCATCGCGTAGCTGCAAGTTTTCCATAAGAGCATAGCCGGCCGCCTGCACAACCGCACCTTCAATTTGACCTTCAATAAGGTTAATATTGATCGCTTTACCCACATCATGGGTGCTCACAACCTGGTCAACGCGGATGTGACCTGTCTCAATATCTACCGTCACGTCGACCACCTGGGCCATATAGCCATAGGTGAAATTGGGCATACAGACGCCGGTTTCGGCATCAAACATTTCCGTGGGCGGTGGGTTAAACGTGGCGTGGGCGACAGCCGGCCGTTCTTCGTTAGCCCATGCTTCCAAAGCCTGCTCACCGGCCAGGCGGATCGAATTTCCAGCCATCCAGGTCATGCGCGAGGCGGACACGGAACCGGAATTGCCGCTGCTGGCCGTATCACTCAGATCAAGCTCGACAAGCGCTATATCAACACCGGTCGCCACCGCCGCCATTTGCTTCGCGGCCGTATGTGATCCCTGACCAACTTCGGCTAACGCATGGCGCAGAGTCACTTTTTCAATCTCGGCGCCGCCATGCAGCTCAATGGTGGCTTGACATTCTTCGGGAGCACCAAATGAGAATCCCACATTTTTCAATCCACAGGCCAATCCACGGCCGCGTTTCAACACTTGAGGATTGGAGGTGAGCGATTGTAAGCTGTGAAAATGCCGGCCGTTTGGCTCTGTCTGTCTTGGTTTCGGCCATTCCGATTCCTGGATACATTTTTCAATAACCTGCACCAGAGAAATTCCGCGCGGCACCGGTGTTTGAGTGGTCATTAAACTACCTTCACGCAGCACATTTTTCAGGCGCAATTGAGCCGGGTCCATGTTTAGTTTCTCGGCTAGTTTATTCATCTGTGTTTCGGCCGCCAGCGCCCCTTGTGGCCCACCGAAGCCACGGAATGCGCCGCCGGGCACGTTGTTGGTTGTAACGGTATAGCTGTCTACTTGCACATTAGGCAAGTCGTATGGGCCGGTGACCATCATGTGGGCGTTGCCCAACACCTTGGTGCTCGTATAGGCGTAAGCCCCACTGTTCAAAAAGACCTCAGCGGAAACAGCGGTCACCTGACCTTCCCTGGTGGCGCCCCATTTCGAGCGAATGAATCCTTCATGCCGTTTATGGTGGCCAATGATGCTTTCCTCACGCGACCAAATGATGCGAATCGGCCGCTCGATGTCCCTTTCTTGCAGCCGCATAACGGCCAGGGCCAGGACAATCTGGATGGACATATCTTCACGGCCGCCAAAAGCGCCGCCAATAGCCACGTACTGAACGCGAATTTTTTCTAAGGGCACATTAAGGGCATGGGCGACCTGTTCTTGTTCCTCATGCGCCCACTGCCCGCCGACGTTGATGGCGATCCGGCCTTCCTCATCGATCCAACCCACACCCGCTTCCGGTTGAAGGTATGCGTGTTCCTGGTAGGGAACTTTATAAGTCCCTTCGACAACAACATCGGCCGCTTCCCAGCCCGCTGCCATATCCCCTTTGCGGATTTGATATTTTTTGAGGACATTGCTGCCTTGCTGGGGATGAATAAGCACCTCGTCTTTCATCGCTTCAAAGATGTCGGTGATGATGGGCAGTTGTTCCCATTCCACTTCGATCATCTGCACCGCCCGCTGGGCGATTTCCTCGCTTTCGGCCACGACGATGGCGACCTGATCCGCTTCCCAGCGGCTGATGTCGCTGCCGGGGATATCGCTGCCCAGCCCGACCAACACCGGTTGGTCGCGAACGATCAATCCATACTCATTCACGGGTACATCTTTAGCGGTAAAAATGGCTACAACACCGGGCAGCGCTTCCGCTTTGCTAATATCCATGGCGATCATGCGCGCATGTGGCTGCCCGCTGAATAGAATTTTGGCGTGCAATAAATTCGGGGGGGTCACATCGCCAGGATAGGGTGTTTCACCCGTTACCTTGCCATAAGCGTCAACGCGCAGTGAGTTTTGTACTTCTACCGTTTGATTATTGCTCATTGTTGCCCCCCATTTCCTGCTGCTTTATAAACAGCTTCAATGATTTTGTAATAGCCGGTACAGCGGCATAAATTACCGGCAAAGGCCTGCTCGATTTGCGATTGATTCGGCTGGGATTGTTCCTCAAGAAGTTTGGCTCCGGACATGATAAAGCCAGGAATGCAGTAGCCGCACTGCACAGCTCCGGTTTCAATGAAGGTTTGCTGCAAGGGGTGCAGTTCGTTTTCTGCCGCATCTACCCATTGAGGCAGCCCCTCAATGGTGATGATATCCGCTTTGTGAGCGCGGGTCGCCGGTACCAGGCAGGACATGACGGCCATACCGTCCAGAAAAACAGTACAGGCGCCGCATTCTCCTTCGGCACAGCCCTCCTTTGTTCCCGGCAGCAATCCCTGTTCGCGCAGCCAGCGCAGCAGTGTCTTGTGTGTCCCTCCGGAGGCTTTTACCTGCCGGCCATTGATAGTGGTTTCAATGGCCGAATCGGGTCCGTGGCTCGCTGCGTATCCGGCACCGGTGGGGAAAATGCCTTTTGTATCCCCCCACAGCATGGCCGGATCGTGCGGCCAACGCGCTCTTTCATGCGCCTGGCTCAGGTTCTCTAAAGCCCTTTTGGCCATCACGCGTACCATTTCCGTGCGGTAATCGGCCGGACCGCGAATATCGTCAATCGGTTGGGCAGCCTGGGCGACCATATTTGCTGCTGCGGCAATTACATCCTCGGAAAGATTTTTACCAACCAGGTAATTTTCAGCCTCCGGCGTGTTAATGATCACCGGAGCTACACTCCCTTGTGTAATATGGGCTGTGCGAATGGTCTCTCCATCCCTCGCAAAGTCAAGTACAATGGCCAGATTGACCACAGATATAGCCTGTGATCCACGCAGGCCTAGCTTCACAAAAACGCCGCGCGCTGATGGAGGCAGGGGGTTGAAGATGATATCGACCATCATTTCATCGTCACGCATGATGGTCTCGCGTAAGCCGCTGTAAAATTCCCGCAAAGGGACGGTGCGCCGGCCTGATTTAGAAGCCAACGTCACCTGGCAATCCATTGCGCGCAAGGGGGTGATGGTGTCGTTGGCCGGGCTGGCGGTGATCAGGTTTCCGGCAATCGTCGCCCGGTTGCGTAGTTGAGGGGAGGCGATTTCCCAGCAAGCCTGGGCGAGAGGGAGCGCCTGCTCGACGAGAAGATCGGAGGCTACCACCTGGTTGTGGGTTACGAGCGGTCCCAGGTGAATCGCTCCATCATTATCCTGGGTTATTTCATTTAGGCCAGGGATGCGGGTGACGTCGATGAATCGTTTGATGTCGGGACGTGTCCCGCGTTCCAATTCTAATAATATATCTGTGCCGCCGGCAATGATGCGCGCTGCATGGCCATGTTCGGCCAATAATTCCAACACATCATCAATGGTGCCCGGCGTTTCAACGTGTTTAACAAAATTCTTTTCTTGTTCCATGTCACTATCCAACGGTGGACACGGTTAGCCCCCTTGCCCACCCATGCGCTCCCCGGTTCCTCCACGGCGGAGCATGATAACTTCAGCCATGATACTCACGGCAATTTCTTCAGGTGTTTCCGCATTCAGCTCAATGCCGATTGGGGAATGAAAACGTTCCAGATCAGCCTCGCTTAGACCATCTACCTGCAACATTTTCTTTGTTTCCTGCCAGCGTCTGCGGCTGCCAATAATGCCGATATAAGGTGCCGCACTTTTCACAAGTTTGGGCAAAATCTCACGATCAACCATTACATTGCGGGTTAGCAGAGCGATATGGGTGTTGCTGTGGATTTTTAGCTGGCCCAGGACATCCTCAATGTTGCCGGGCAGATAGAGATGGGCTTGTGGGATATTTTCCGGCGAAGCCAGCTCAGCCCGGTCGTCGGTAACGACGACCTGGTATCCTAACCAATAAGCCAGGGCGGCCGTTGCTTTACCGACATGGCCACAGCCGACGACCAGGAGCGTTGCCGGCGGTGCGTAAGGCTCAATATAAATCTCGACTTCGCCGCCACACACGCCAGGATCGCCCCGCTTGGGGTCGACTAAAGAGTAAGGGATGACCCGCGTCTGGCCGTCAATCAAAGCAGCATTCGCTTCTTCGATGACCCGTGACTCCATCTCTCCTCCGCCAATGGTGCCGCTGATCCGGCCGTCTTCGTACACCAACATTTTAGCCCCGCTTTGCCTGGGGACCGATCCGCGAGAGCGGACAACGGTGGCCAGGGATACCGGCTCACCACCATCCTGGGCTGCTATTAATTCGGTTAGGATTTCTTTGTTTTGATCACTGCTCATATCTATGGATATTGTATACACCAATCGGGAAACCAGCCTCTTTTAGCGATGTCCCCAAAATTATTACGGAATTCTACGCGCGAAAATGTTTCATTAAACCGGCGGCCGTTGGCTTGTTCGACTTCGCCTGTCCAGGTTTCCCTGACCTCAACCACAGCGCCGGAGATGATAAAGACATCGTGCATAGCGGGATCAACGGTAGGGCTGTCGAGGCCGCCTAAGACGACCTGCACCTGTGGATCATTGACGGTTGTGCCACACTGCCCGCGATTGGCGCATTCGGTATTACAAACTAACTCTACCGTCCCCCCGGCCGCTTCTTCGTCATTGGCGAAAAACCGGGTCCAGACAAAATAAACCACAGCAGCCAGGATTAGGATGAGAATGATCCACAAAGCCCAGGTCAAGATTTTGCGCATTTAGGCTTAGCTGTACCCGTCCTTGAATATATCAATCATCAACCTGGCATCGCCCAGCGGGTAGAGGATTGGACAGGTAGCGCCGTTATCGACATACTCGCGCACTTTGGCTTTGACCTCTTCCGGCGAGCCGCTGGCCGTGCACATCTGGACCACATCATCAGGAACCAGGTGCATTGCCGATTCAATTTGTTCTTCCGTGGCCGGCCAGGTCAGCACTTCGTGGATTTCATCCAATAATTCCTGGCTCACGCCGCTTGCTTTCATCAAATGCGGCTGCTGTCCTAAATATTGGGTGATCATTTTCCGTGCGCCATCCAGAGCAGCCTGACGGTCATCGCCAACGGAGCAAATCATAAGCTGCGGACGGTCGATTTCATCAATGGAACGACCCGCCTTTTTGGCTCCTTTCTCAAGGGCATCCATAGCCTGCAGATTATAGGCCGGGTTGACCAGGTAATTAAGCACTGCGCCATCGGCGATTTCACCGGTCAGTTCCATCATTTTCATGCCGGTGGCGCCGATATAAATAGGGACATTGCGCGGTGTGGTACGGCCGTGGACGACATCCAATTGAATGCCATCAACATAATGAAACTCTCCGTGAAAAGTAACATTTTCCATATTCAACAACCGCCGCAGGACTTCAACTGTCTCCCGCATCGCTTTCAGCGGTTTGCGGCGTTGGATGCCCACTTTGCTGGCCAAAGGATCCCACCAGGCGCCGATGCCACAAATGATGCGATCCTCGGCCAGGTCATCCAGGGTCAAAAAAGTGGCTGCCAGCAAGCCAATATTGCGGGTCCAATTATTGGTGACGCCACTGCCAACTTTAATGTTATCAGTGGTTGCCGCAAAGGCGGCCATTGGCACAATGGCATCACGAACCAACCGGCTTTCCGCCTGCCACACGGCCTCAAAGCCATTAGCCTCGGCATATTGAGCCAATTCGATGCCTTCCTGTAAGGAATGGGCATCTTGCAAATAAAGTGCTACCCGATCGCGGGACATGGGGACCTCCTATCTCCATTGTGGGTGTTTATCTTAGATTTAAGCAGAAGAAAATAATTAATTGATGAATGATGAATTGGTGAATGATTAATTATGCTTCTCCCATTTTAAGATAAAGTACCCGATGTAAAATCTAAAAACTGTATTACCTAAAATTTGACAACTTTTATTTGATGGTTTTCTCACATATCAAGTGAAAAGTTGTCAAATTTCTATGCAATGATTTTGGTAACAGTGTAATAAACAAATCGCTTTTTCATACCTGAGAAGGAAAGCGATTATTTATGGTGTTACATATTTGGCATGGAAATCAATTGTTGGTAAGTAAACCAATCATTTTCATTATCCAGGTCAAATTGTAACCCTGGAGTTGATACCGTATAAATAGTTATACCACGTTTTTGGGCTTCTTGAATATGAAGCTGGAAACTTCCCGGTCCAAAATGGAAATTAAACTCAGAAATAGGATTTAAAAGCAAAGCGTTGGTCCCATCACCAGCATCGTCACTACAAATAACCATAATCCCATTGTTTGAATATTGTCCGTTGATGCCACTGCCTATGTTCCCATTTAGCGCTAAATCAGGTTGTGAAATGGGCTTTTGGTCTATCCCGGCCGCGATGAGGGCGTTGACCTCAGATGCATTAATGAATGGCAGATCAGCGGGCAGCATCAAAGCCGCCTCCGCTCCGTCTGCGGCCGCAAGGGCCAGGCCGCGGGCGACAGCAGCATTTAAACCCTGGGGTTGTGTTTCTTTTTCGACTTGAGCGCCATATTGGTGGGCTAACTCCCATACCCCGGGGTCACTGCTGATCACCAGAACGTTGGAAATGGCCGGCACTTCTGCGAGAACCGCCAACTCTTGCTGCAGAAGGCCGTGAATGAGAATCGCCCGCCGTTGGGCAGGCAATAAATGGGACAATCTGCGCTTGCTATCTTTTAGCGGTTTAACCGGGATGAGTGCCCAAATGTTCATTTTTATTCTGTGAGATTTATACCGAATTGTAACGCCTCGCCGGTCAGGCGAGCGCTATCTGTTTTATCGCGCATGATGGTATCAGTGGTTAAAGTTGCGCAGTTAAATTTTTGGGCCAGATCCGCATCTTGTTGGTCGTAAACAAATCCGTCTATGAGCTCGCCATAGTATGAGGCCACCGCTCCGGAAGAGACCGGCATGCCAAGTTCTTTCATTATCTTACCGGCCGGTCCTTTGAGTGCTTTCCCACATATGATGGGACTGACGGCGACGACAGCTAACGGTAAGTCCATAATCATTTCGCGGATAGGATACACATTTAAGATGGGATCAATGCTGACAAATGGATTAGAAGGGGCGATAAAAACCAGGTCCGCATTTTCTAAAGCATGAAGAACTTTGGATGTAGCCCTAACATCGTCGGGCAGGCGCACTTCACGCAAAGGAGGCTGCCAACGCTCCTTAACAAACCAGGTTTGAAAAGGGAGAACAGCTTCATCTGTGACGATCAGGGTTGGGGCATCTTGATCGCTCATAGGCAGTATGGAGACCGGAATGCCGAACCGGGTTCGCAGATGATCTATTGCCGTGGTGAGCGTTTCATCCTGTGTGAGAAGATGTGTCCGGACCAGGTGGGTTGCCAGGTCCAAATCGCCTAACTTAAACCATGAAGGGCCGCCCAATCGTTCCGTTTCTTCAATGGTAATCCAGGACTCATTTACGCGACCCCACCCGGTTTGTGGATTGGCCACGCCGCCCAACGTGTACATAACCGTATCCAGGTCCGGACAAACCGTCAGACCTAGATGCTGGAAGTCATCGCCTGTATTGACGATGATCGTCAACCGTTCGGGAGGCACGATCTGGGCCAGACCCGCGGCCATCTTGGCTCCACCCACGCCGCCGGCCAGACAGACAATGTTTAGGTTGTTTAGCTGCTGATGCAAATCAAGGCTCATAAACTTTCGGAATTTTGAAAATAAAGCCTCCCGATTATATCAAATATTGAGGCTGAACAACCTTTAATGTAGGCCGATTTGGTAAATCGGCCAGCGCGATTTGCCAAATCGCGCTACATACTTTTTATGTTATACACTTATCAACTGGTCTTTCCACAAATAAAAAATTGCGGCTGCCTACCTATCAGGCAGCCGCAATTTTTGGGTATAAAAACCAATGGGATCTTATTTATGCCGAATCGTTCTCAATCGTATTTTCCAGCACAGCAACAAACTCGTCCACCTCCAGATTATAAACGTTGGCCGCTTCACTTATAGTATAGAAGGGGGCAACGGGGCAGCCGACACAAGCCATGTTGTAATGGTTGAATACCACGGCCGTTTCCGGCCATTGGCTTAATACTGCGCTGACGGTCATTGTTGCTATCTGATTCGATCCGGGCATGTATTGCTATTCCTGTAATGTACGTACATAAGCAATTATATCCATAATCTGGTCATCAGTCAGGGCCGGGTTGCCACCCTTGGGCGGCATATCAACGCCGGTGGTATTTAAAGGGTCGCCGGAGGGACGGCCGACCTTGATAAATTCAACCATCTCCTGGTCGCTTTTTTCTGTTAAGAACTCGCTGGTTGTGAATGGTTTTCCCAATCCCTCAATGCCTTCACCGCTGGGACCATGACAGGCGACGCAAAGCACATCGTACTGTTCTTTGCCTGCTTGTGGATCACCCGTGCTAGCTGCGGCGATTTCTGCTTCGGCCTGGTCGGAGCTTTTATCTGCGGCCGTGTCAGCGGAGCCTCCTCCACCGCAGGCTGCAAGTAACAGCATAATAATGACGAGGGTGATTATCCAAGAGAATTTATTGTTAAACATATTCTGCTCCTATTTTATATTGTTCGTAGTAATGGTTTATTGAACTTAACAAAATTAATGGGTAAAAGTAATCGAGGATTCATATCCTCACCGGAAGGGCGCGAAATGGATTTCGCGGTTACAAGATTTACCTATTTAAATACAAGATCCATCTGCCATTACCGTTAAAGCGGCGCCTATAAACCGAAGTTTATTCATGAGAATGCCCTGCTCCAGCATGACTTAAATCAAACAAGTCGCCAGGCATGGTAATACTCATGCTTATGAGATCGGAAAAAGAAAGAATCCTAACGTCTTTTTCGCCATAAGCAAACGCAAGTGCCTGTTCCATATCGCTAAAAGCGGCGATACCAAAGCCCATAGGCGACATGAGATCCCTGTCCAACAGATAGTGTGCTTCTTCGGCGGGTATCCAATCACCGCTGTCGAAATCATGAACCCAATAAGTGGCCACTGCTTCCTGATTTTCAGACAGGTAAGCGAGCATGCCGCCAATATCATCAAAGCGGCGAGCTTCTCCCTTATCCGTCCAATACGCGGCCGCAAATTTCTCTTCATTAATAATCATCCCACAGCGTTCGCAGACATCTTGCCCGTAGGCGATATCCGGCGGTTCCTGGACATTGGCCGATTGGCTGCATCCGGCGAGAAAGATTAGCAGCAATGTTGCCAAAGAGAAAAATATTTTGTTTTTCATACGACACCTTTTTGTTTGAAGACCTGGATCGTGGCCAGGAATGGAATGATTATCCATAGGGCCAGAAGACCTATTAAGGCAGGAAATAGACGATCACCGTATGTACGTAAGGCGTACACACCGGCTGGTCCGAGCACCTCCAGGTTTTGGTGCAAGTTCAGGATGGATGCCAGTTTAAAAAGCTGTAAAGGATTGGCCAGGGCAGTGGCTAAGAGCTGGCTGGTGTTGAGCTGTAAGACAATGGCCGTGCCCATCAAGCCTAAATCGCCGAAGAACACCAGCAGCAGCCACATAAACAAGGCCAGGCCAACGGCCGTAGCACTGCGCGTGGCCAATGCCGAGATAAGGAGGCCAACGCTCAAACTGGCTGTGGCCAGGAGACAGGACAGCAAAAGCAAAACCACGTAGGTTTGCAATTCCGCCCCGCCGCCATTGATGGCAAGCAGTAATCCGGTCAAGCCAAAGCCCAGGCCCAGCGCGGCCATCAGGGCCAGGGCCGTACCGGCAAACTTGCCCAATAATAATTCTAACTGGTCGATGGGCTGAGCCATTAAATAAATCAGTGTTCCTTTTTCCCGCTCACCGGCCAGGCTTAATGCACCCAGGGTCAAGCCCATCAGGGGCACAATTAAGAGCACCAGGTTAATCAGGCCGGCGCTGGTTCGGCCGAACCCGGCCAGGCCGAAGTTGCCCGCCCCTGCTAAGGCCAACCAGGCCAGGGACAGCGAAAGGCCGGCAAAAACAATCGTATAGAGGAGAAACCAGCGGTTATGGCGGGCGTCTCGCAGTTCTTTCTGGATGAGAATGTAGATGTTTTCCAGGTCAATCATAAATCACCATATTAGAGTCGCCCTTCTTATTCAATCGTAAAATCCTCGATTTCAATACCCGCATCATGAAGGGCGCGCAGGACCTGGCCTTTTTGGCCCGGTTTCACCTGTACGCGCACGCCGCGGCCGTTGCGGCTGACCGGCATGCCGAAGGAAGTCAGTGTGTCCAGGGCCGGGTCAATGACCGGGGCCGGCAAATAAATGTGCAGCGTTGATTCCCAGCCCAGTCGCTGCTCCAACTCCTGTGGTGGTGCGTCGACGACGAGTTTTCCGGCTTCCATCAACAGCACGCGGTCCGCTAATGCAGTCACCTCTTCCAAACGATGGGAGGAAAAGACCATTGTCTTGCCGGCCACTTTTAGTTCATGTAGCAGAAGCAAAAAATCCTCGCGGGCGCGAATGTCTAAGTTGGCCGTCGGCTCATCCAATATGAGGATCGGTGGATCAGCCAATAACGCCAGGGCCAGGGCCAGCCGCTGTTTCAACCCGCCGGATAGATCGTGTACCGGTTTGTTTATATGAGGTGCCAGTTGCAGCCGATCCAGCAAGGAAATGAAGTCATAATTCGCAGGCACTTTCTTTAAGCGGGCATAAAAAGTGAGCGTTTCAGCGATGGTCAGATCATCATGAAAGTTGAGTTCTTGGGGCACAAAACCCATCAAACGGCGCGCGGCTTTGCCCTGCTTTGCAACATCTTTGCCTGCGATAAAGACTTTTCCGGAGAAGGGCAGCAAACCGAGCAAGCAGCGCAATGCCGTTGTCTTCCCGGCCCCATTGGCGCCCCATAGGGCGACCGCTTCGCCACCATGCAGGTTAAAAGAAAGATGATCTACAGCAATAAGATTGCCAAACTGCTTGCTTATATTTTCGACTTTTATCATTTCAGTTTTATCTTTCATCTTGTCACCGAGAAATTGGATGGTCCGGAAATCTGGTTTGAGGATTTGAATTTGTAGCGCCGCCGGTACAGGAAGGGCAGGGCAATGAGCATCAAGGTAGTAACGACCATACCAACCGATAGTTCAATCCAACCCCGGTTGTCATTGCCTGGTAAAGGCGGGGCATCTTGAGGAATCATGGGCGTCATATAGGGCTTCTCATCTACCAGTTTTGGTTTTGGTTTGACCATTGGAAAAGCGCGAGCGGCAAAGTCGATGGCGTTGCTGGCCGGACTATAGATAAAAAGGCGCAGTAACGGCTCTTGCTGCATCAAGTTTTCAAACAGGCGCTGTGAACGGTATTCGAGATCGCCCCGGCCGTCACCATCGGCGTCATACCCGGCATAGTCGCTCCAATAATTGCCCGCACCGTTAACAGTCCAACTG
>JANQGC010000153.1 GCA_028277515.1 Anaerolineae bacterium | reverse complement strand
TCTGGTTTCGCGACGAGCAAATCTGGCTCACCCGTGAGGAAACCTGGAATTTGAACCATTATCAAGAAAACGGAACGGTAAGGGACTTGTCCGTTTACGACAATGAGGGGGATGGACTTGATCCGGGTAATTATCGTTTGCAGCTTTATGTCAACGATACCTTGCAACAGGAAGGCTCATTTACGGTGCTGGCGCAATAACATATCAATATCAAAAAGGAAACTTCATGAAAACAACGGCCGAAAAAATTGCTTTGTGGGCGGACCAATTGCGCGATCAAGCGGCGATAGGGCTTTATTACTCTGATAATGTTTATGAAAAAGAACGATGCCGTATGATGCAGGCAATTTCCATGGAAATGATGGCGATGGCCACGGGGGTAACGGCTAAGTCTTTGGAGCCTTTAAGGGCTTTAGTTTTTTCGCGACCGACACCTATTTCAGTAGTGGACACGGCCATCATTGATGAGGACGGCCGTATCCTACTCATCAAACGCGCTGATAATAGTCAATGGGCTATGCCTGGCGGTGCATTGGAGGTAGGTGAAACGCCAGCGGAGGGTGCTGTGCGCGAAGTGTTAGAAGAAACCGGGATCGAGTGTCAAATCAGAAATCTCATCGGTGTTTTCGACTCTCGCTATTGTGGAACGGAAGCAGCTCATCACTTATTCCAATTCACCTTTTTGGCGACTCCGATCACAAACACGCAAATTGGCAATGGCTCCCATAAACATGAAATTCTAGACGTCGCTTGGTTTAATAAGGATACCCTGCCCAAAGAGCTAGATCCAGGTCATGTAACCAGGATTCCAGAAGCGTACCGGGTTTGGCATGGTGATGAACGGCCGTATTTTGATAACCGGCAAACAACGAGTAATTAAGCGTAAATCAAAAAATGCCAACTGTTCATTCAGTTGGCACCTACAAAACGATAATATCTTCCATCTCAATTATCGTTAAATGTTGTCACAACACCATTGCTATCACCATATTCATTGGCTACATAGGTGTCGGCCGACGCGTCATTAACCCAATAATTCTGGTCGACGAAATAGCGAAACTGAAATTCACGTTCTTTAGGCAAACGAACTTTCAAGCGAAAAGGGCTGCCGGCCTTTTTGGCCTTCTTCATCGGAAGCGGCCGCCAATCATTAAAATCGGAAACCAGTGCCACCTCACGGGCGTCGCCTGATGGATATTCAAACGTCACTTCACAATCATCTTTCGTTTTAAAGAATCTCTTTTTCAAAATACTTTCTCCTTAAGTAAATATTCGAAAGATTTGTCAATTTTTATTTTCTTGTACCTTTGGAAATCCCACAGAAAAATTGACAAATCTAATGCAAAACTACTTAATTTTCAAATAATTTCGCAGCAATCACAAAGAAATGTCCGACCTCTACAGGCAACGAATTATAAAGGCACTACTTTAGGAGAAAAATGAAACTTATGTTCTACTCAGGTTTGTAGTAGGGGGTCGTTCCGAGATCGAATTCCTGCACATAACCCTTAGGCAAGCAACGCACATTATACACATTAACCAAAGCCCGAATCTGATGCAGAATGCGTACCGCTTGCCTGGCCCGTTCAACTTCCAGACTGAAAATGAGCCTTACTTCACCAACATGCGGCGTGGGAGCTGTGCAGATGAATGGGATATTTATCTCTTCCTCCTGCATCAGCTTCGAAATATCAAACAGAAGTCCGGTGCGATCGTATACATCCACCTGGATGGTAATTAAACGTGCTCTGCGTGCTGTTGCGGCACCCCAGCTTAATTTGAGCAGCCGGTTCTGGGATCGATGGGAACGCAGGGAGTGACAACCCTCTTTATGCACCGTCACCTCGCCGTTTTTACGTAAGTAACCGACAATATTGTCTCTCGGCCGTGGCTCACAGGTGGCACATAAACGAAGCGGACGGCCGCCGGCATTGGAGATGAAATACTTCTCACCACTGGGGCCAATCACTACCTTATCCACATGGCGCACCGGCTCTTCCGCCCATTTTTCATCTAAAACACGTGTGGCCACAACAGTGGGCAATAGCTCGGCACGGCCGATCTTATGATACAATTCCTCCGTGTTTTCATAGCCGAAGGAGCGGGCAATTGATTGGTGTGAATGGCGCGGCAATCCTAACATTTGCAATTCAGCCTGCAGCAAATCTCGGCCCTGTCGATTCGCTTTCTCTTCAGATAATCGCCGAAACCATCGGCGGGCATGATGGCGCGCATAATTTGTACGTAAATAGCCCAGGTCCTCATCAAGCCACTCGCGCCGCGGTTCCGCCCGCTCACCTTTAATGATTTGCACCTGGTCCCCGTTACGTAATGGACGATTGAGCGGGCTTAACATATCGTTGACAAAGGCTTCCTGGCATTGATCACCAATTCCGGTATGGATCATGTAGGCGAAATCAATGGGCGTTGCGCCCTGGGCCAGTTCAATCGCATCGCCGCGAGGCGTATAGATTCGGATTTGCTCAGCAAACACATCCTCCACAACCGTCTTAACCGCCGTCCCCGCATCTTGATAATCGGTATCAATTATCTCGCCAACATTGTCTGAAAGGGCTTCTATCCTCTCGGCGATCCCTTTATCCCAAAGAGGAGATCCGGCATACTTCCAACGGGCCAACACGCCAATTTGGGAAACCTTGTTCATCGCTTCCGTTCGTAAACGAATCTTAATATGCTGTCCACTTGAGTGCACGACCGTTGTATGCAACGAGCGGTAAAGATTATCGCGAGGCACGGAAATGTAATCATCAAATCGATCGGGCACAACCTGCCAAAGCTGGTGTAAATGGCCTAAAGCTGTGTAACAAGAAATCCAATCATCAAAGAGCACCACCAGGCGAAGGCCGCGGGTGATGTCGTTATATCCATTTCCCGATGACTTTAAATCACGATAAACCGTATAAATATTTTCCGGCTCTAGTTCTACTTTTCGCACATCCAGATTGACCTCAAGCAGCTGGCTAAATATTTGGCCGCTAACGATGCGAAACATTTCTGTCTGTTCTTTTTGAATGCGCTTCAGGTTTTTTTTGACAGTGCGATATGCGCGATTGTTTAAGACTTGAAGTGACAATGCTTCCAACTCACTTTTCAGATTCCAAATTCCCAGACGGTTGGCCATTGGAGCAAAAACATAGAGAGTTTCACGCGCCTTCCGCTCCTGCCCTTCCCCAGACATGAATTTAATAGTGCGCATATTGTGCAGGCGATCAAAGAGTTTAATGATAACCACACGAACGTCATTTGCCATTTGACGGAAGAGCTTCTGCGTACTCAAATCTTGAATTTCCTGGCGAGTCAGCTTGCGATCTGAGGAAAGGCCAACAGAAACATCCTTCAGCTTGGTGACGCCATTCACCAAGCCAGCAACTTCCCCGCCAAATTCGGATGCGATCTCACTGATCGGCACACTGGCATCCTCGGCAACATCATGGAGTAAGGCAGCCATTAATGTCTCCGCATCGAGCGAGTATTCGGCCAGGTAGTAGGCAACGGTCAACGGGTGGGTATAAAAAAGCTCGCCAGATTTTCGGACTTGATTTCCATGCTTCTGGCGAGCAAATTCTAGTGCTTCCCGCACCCTAAGTCGATCGTATTGATCGAGATAAACGTCAATACGCTCGAAAAGCTCCTCGGGCTTTGCGGCTATGTTGTGCTTCATACACCCTTTTTCTTATAATCCATAAAGCGGTAACCAACACCTCGTTCAGTCATAATGTACTTGGGGTGAGCCGGATCTTCTTCAATTTTCTTGCGCAGATAGTTGATATAGAGACGCAAATAGTGAGTTTCATCTCTGTACTCATATCCCCATACCTTGGCTAGTAAGTTTTCATGAGGAACCACCCAACCCGCGTTTTGGATTAAGACATAAAGTAGCCGGTACTCAGTTGGTCGTAGGTCGATGCGCTCATCACCAACAATTACTTGATGGCGATTGAAGTCTACTGAAAGCCGGTCATCTATTCTTAATACCGTTCGTGGAGGAGGAGCAGGCCAACGCGCGCGTCTTAAAACCGCGCCAACCCGGCTGGTTAATACATTGGGGCTGAAGGGTTTGGTCACATAATCATCTGCTCCCAAATTTAAACCACGGGTGATATCTTCTTCATCACTACGCACCGTCAATAAGATAACCGGAACAGTTGAAATTTCTCTCAACAGCCCCAATGTTTCAAATCCATCCATTTCAGGCATCATCACATCCATAATGACCAGATCAGGTGTGTGCTTGCGGATTTGGTCTAAGGCCTGGATACCATTTTCCGCCTCGACAACCTGATAACCTTCTAACTCCATATTCATACGGATGAAGCGTCGCATACGGGATTCATCATCAACAATCAGGATTAGACGGGGTGCTTCCTTATCAAAACTATCGGGAATATTTTCTACCATTATTTTTCTCGCACAAAGCCAATCACATCTTCTATTCCAGTGACAGGCAAGATTTGAACCAGTTTCGTTTGGTGCCAGGGAATCAGGATGGTTTTAACATCTTTCTGCAAAGATGTAATGGGGCTACCATCCGGCCGGCGCGCATTATGAACGATCATAAACTGATCACCCGGATCGGGCAATTGGTCAACTTCACCAAGAATTAATTCCTCGTTTGTTAAATGTAACATAACCGGTTGTTGCATCGCTAACCTCATTCCAAAAACATAAGCAAAAGCAAACGGCCGAACCTTATCCTCGCTTGCTGTGGCAAGGGATAATGTTTTTCAGGAATTAATTGCTCTTGTTCTAACCATGTGCCATTTTTGCTGTGTTGATCGATGATCACCAGGCCTTGGTCATCCCATTTAATTAAGGCATGCTTTCTGGATACGCCAAGTTCGGCCGCTCCATCACTGGTTAGATCTAATTGCGGCCAGAAGCCTTGATCGGGATCGGCACGACCGATCCACACTGGCCTCGCACATGCAAATTCGCCTTGCCGCCCGCTCTTTGATATCAAATAATGAATGCGACAGTCCGTGGTTGAAGATGGTTTTACCTGTTGCTCATCCAAAAGGGATGCACCACATTCACGGCAAAACAATGTGCCTGGATAATACTCTGATCCGCAGGACCTACATTCAATCATCCTCCACCAATTGTATCGTCTTTCCCATCAATGAGCGTGTGCCATATCTCAAATTTTTATAAGCCCCTGGCGATAAAGTCTCCATTCGCGATAGGCGCATCGCTTCTGCCTGTGCATGTCCAGCTAAAATATCCTCTCCAGCTTCTAAAAATCGTGTTGAAAGGTGGTTTAGCCTTACAGCGGCTCTTTCAATCTGTCCTTCTTCAACTTCACGCCACACTTTCTCATTGAGACGGTGCAGGGTCAATAAGCGCACGGCACGCACAATTTCCGCCGGAGGTAAAGTTGGTTGCGCATCTTGGATGATTGAAATAGATACTTTTTCTTCAAACTTCGTTTTACCTTTTTGAGCCATTTTCGCTTCAAACCTTAACGGTATACGTATTCGGGTAGGTATTGTTTGTGGCTGTATCTCGAATTCTAATAAGATTCTCAAAGGCGCGTGTCCGGAAATTTCTCCAAGGTTGATCAGGCTATCATCTATTGACAAGGGTTGGGCATATGGCGCTATGCGAAATCCATCAAGAAGCTCCAGCCCTCGCGGCCACTTGGCTCGCAGTTTTAGCCGATCGGCAACAACCTGCCCCATACCTTGAACATTTTTCTTGAGTGTGGAAATGATATCCTCAGCACTACTGATGTATTCTAAATGACCTCCGGAGCCACCAACCAGCGCCTCTAAGAATTGATCGTCCCAATCGGTTCCTATGCCAAATGCGCTAAGCGTAATGCCATCCTCGCTCATTTGCCTGGCCAAACTTAAACATTTTTCCTCATCCCCATAAGTTCGCCCATCGGTGATCAAGACGAGGGTGTTGTTATAATCCGCAGAAGCCATTTGACGCAGTTGCCCAACCCCGGCGGACAGGCCGTGGAATATTTCTGTTCCTCCCGCAGCATGTAGGGATTGAATGTTGGCCAATATATCCTTTTGTTGTCCAAGACGACCCGCGGGCAAAACAACTTGAGCGCGATCGCTGAATCGTATCAATGAAAGTACATCTCCGTTCGACAACTTATCAATCAGCAGCCTCAATCCGTTTTTGACCTGTTCTAAACGTTCTCCGCGCATTGATGTGCTACTGTCGATGACCAGGCACAAATTCAACGGGCGAATCTTTTCTTCGATAATGTCGCCTGAATAGATATCAATGAGGAGGTATAGAATCTGGGGAATATCAACCAGGTTCAGGTTCTGATTACTGACTTTTACATCAGCAGCCAATTGAGGTGCCGTCGCATCATTTAATAGGGAGTCATAGATCTTGCGTCTTTTTGGGTCAGTGAGCACTTCGTGGACGTAATGCAAAAAAGATATTTCTGATTCATCTGCGGCGGATAGGTCCTGGTGTTGAGACGCGATCTGGCGCTCAAAAGCCTCTTCAATCTCTGAGGCTGTAGCATTTTGATCAATACCCAATAGCTGGTAGTAGTCACCTTGTTTGGCACTCATATCTTGTCGCACAATGTCTGTTTAGGTTCAATTACCAATCCTTACTGGCATATACAAAATCTTCAAGCGAAAATCAGTTGGCTGGCTCCCTGCTCGTTATATTCTACGATCTGCCTAGAAAGAAAAATCAACCACAACGGCCGTGATATTGTCAAACCCACCGGCAGCAAGGGCAGCGGCCACTAATTTTTGAGTAGTTGATTGCGGCGTGCCGGGCTGGATCATAATCTCCTGCAGCACCTTATCTTCAACTAATCCGCAAAGACCGTCGCTGCAAAGCAGCAATTTCCCCTTATGTGGCAAAGACCGGAAATAAGTATCGACCTCCAGCGGGTCCTCCTGGCCTAATGCGCGAAGCAATACATTGCGATATTGGTAATACTGAGCTTCTTCAGCAGTCAGCTGCCCTTCGTCTTGCAGCCGCTGCACTAAAGAGTGATCAACAGAAATGGCTTCTAAAACCCCGTCTATAAGCCAATATACGCGAGAATCGCCAACATGTGCCA
Organism: Anaerolineae bacterium; assembly: GCA_028277515.1. Next base: position 35,366 of record JANQGC010000153.1, on the reverse strand, counting down.
CGTACAACTCTTGTCCAACAACGAGTGCTGCGGTTAAAGTTGTACCGCCATCCTTTGCCGGATCAGGATCGTAAACCGCATCATGAGCTGCCAAAACGGCATCTTTCATCGTCTTCTGAACATCATTCGTTGGGGGCAAGTTATTAAGATCCAATGCAGGGAGTAAGAGTTCTTGCAGAATATGCCGGGCGGCTGCGCGGGAGGCAACCTTGCTGGCCAAATGCCCGTTATCGTGTCCACCCATACCATCGGCGACGATGTATAGACCTAAGGGTTTTAATGGTGAATGGCCACCTGATTCAGAGCTAAAAACGAGACAAGCATCTTCATTTCGTTGACGCACAGCACCGACATCACTTAGTTGCGCAGCCTTTAACTCAGCTTTTCCGGCCGATTTCTTTTCAAACGCGGTTTTGTCCAGCACTGCCTCGGGTTTCGTGTCGGGCAGATCTTCTACTTGAGTTTCAATTACATCCGCCTGGCCAGTTGATTCGTCCATATTCACCTATAAGCGGTCGCTGCCATATCATTCTGGCAAACCCGTGAAAAATATTTATATTGGCAGGGCATATAGTTGGTGATCCGTGGTGCCAATGTACATGACATCATCATGAATAATCGGAGCAGCAATGACAAGCCCGCCTGTATCAAAGCGCCATATCAAATCGCCGCGTTGTACACTAAGCCCGTATACTGTTCCATCAGTCGCTCCGAAATATACCGTATCATTTACAACTGTTGGTGAGGAAGCGATCTGCCCACCCACATTGTACGACCAAACAGGCCGTCCAGTTCCAATGTCTATGGCATAAAGAGAACCATCGGCCGACCCGATAAATACCAATCCCTGATGTACAACCGGAGAGGAGACAATCGGGCGCTGTGTGCGGAAACGCCAGATTAACCAACCCGAACTGGCATCAAATGCATATACAGTCGCGTCAAGCGATCCAACGACCACAATATCATCGGCCAAAATTGGCGAAGAAGTCACAGCGCGGTGCGCCTGGGCCTGCCATAGGGTCTTCCCTGCTGTCAGTTCCTTGCAGTAAATTTCGCCCTCTTCAGTGCCAAAAATGATGCTTTCATCGGAAACGAAGGGGGTTGAGCGGATAGCACTGTAAGCATTGGACCGCCAGGCCAGGGCACCTTTGTAAGCATTTAGGGCGTATAAAAACCCATCATCCGACCCAAAAAATATATGATCGAAGCGTGCTGCGGGAGAGGAATAAATCGGCCCCTCCGTGGAAAATCGCCAGTTTTCCCGGCCATTGCGAAGCTGCAAGGAATATAAATTATTATCTGATGAGCCGATCAAAACGGTATCTTCATAAACACAGGGAGAGCCACCAATGCTATCATTTGTCGGGAACTTCCAGAGAAATTCTCCTTTATCAGCCGTCAATGCATATAAATTGTGATCATAAGCAGCTACAAATACGATGCCCCTGGTTACGGCTGCTTTTGAGCGGATCTCATCTTCACATTGAAAGATCCATAGCGGTTCAACCTGGCTGATGCCAATCTTGACTTCTGGCAAGGAGCGGTCAAGGGAGATCCCCAGGGGCTCCAGGTCCACTTCCTCCGGATCTGATTCGGAGAGCACAAACAAGGCTTCTTTAAGCGCCATAGCATCCGGAAAGCGATCTTTAGGATCGTAAGCGAGACAGCGGTTGATGACCGCTTCAAAAGCAAGTGAAATATTGGGATTGGCCGTGCGGATCGGCCGTTCATCGAATGTGAAGGGCGTCTCTTGCCGGGGGTCCTGGCGAGTCATCAAATGATGCAGGGTGGCTCCAAAAGCATAAATATCCACGGCGGGCGTCGCTTCACCCCGATACTGCTCCGGCGGTGTATATCCTTCCGTGCCGATCATGGTTCCGCGATCCTGGTCGGTCTCAAAGAGCTTGGCGATACCAAAATCAATCAGCCGGATTTGATTTTCCTGGTCCAACATGATGTTGGAAGGTTTTAAATCCCTAAAAATGATAGGGTGCGGTTTTTGTCCATGCAGGTGGACCAGGGCCTCGCATACTTGAAGTCCCCAATCCAGCGCTTTTTGTTCATCAATAGGGGTTGATGTGTTTTCCAACCATTTTTGCAGGTTTTGCCCCTCAACCAAATCTAAAACCAGGTAACTGCGGTTACCTTCTGTAAAATAATCGGAGATGTCAGGGATAGCCGGATGGTTAAGGACGGCGAGCATGCTGGCTTCACGCTCAAAGGATTGTACGGTCTGCTGCCTTAAATGGGGATCGGCCGTAAACAAGACCATTTCCTTGATCGCCCGGTATTTCGTTACAGTTGGAAAGCGCATATCGCGCGCTTTATAGACAGAGCTAAATCCCCCCACACCCAGGGTATCAATAATCTGATACCGGTCTTGTAAAAGCATGCCGGGACGCAGGGAGCCTGTGGCTCGAATATCTTCCAACCCACTCTCTTCTTGTGCCAACTCTTGTGTTGTCAACTGTTCCATCGCAACGGTCTAAAATCCTTTAAGGATTAATTATAAGTTCATCCAACGACAATAATCAAGCATTTGGGTATTTACGTCGCCATAATCGCTCTCCACCGATCATTTGAACATATTCACTTACCTGTTGTTCAAGGTCTAAACGGTCTGTAAAAAATGTGCTGAGTTGGGATTGATAAGCGGCGATGGCTTCAATTTTTACCCGCTGCGCTTTTTCTGTCAGGGGGATGATCATTTCCTCCCAATCCGCCCAATCTTTTTGCAAAGGGGCATTCCTGGCTTCCGGCTCGGCCGCATAAGGGTATTCTTCATAGTAAAGCAAATCTTTGCCGAACACCTGCTCAGACGCCGAGCGAGCGATTTGATGGTCAACATGGTTGCCGACACCAAAGGGGACCAATTGTTGTTTGGATTGCGGCAGCTCTGCGATGGCGCTGCTGATCTCCTGAACCAAATTCCTATCAAGAGCATTGACATCGGCGAAAATCGCTGTGTCAGAGCGATAAAAATGAACCCCCGTTTCCGGATCACAGCGGTAGATACAATCAGGAAATGGTAAATGAACGGTATCAGCACCTAAAATACGTGCAGCCTTCTCATCCTCTCGTCTGCGGCACGCAGCCGCATTTTGATCAAGCTGCCAGCGCCGGTGTAAATCTTGAGCATAGCCCGATAATTGCGCTCCCTGTCCGTCTCCGGCCATAAGGGTGGCGACGAGAACCCGTTGCCCTTTCGCCGCCATCATATAAATGTTTCCCCCGCAGGAAAGAGCCGCATCGTCCAGATGCGGCGAAATAACCATCATGTCGTACGCGTCTTGCAAAAAACATCTCCAAATCAATGGCGCGACGAGCATTCGCCGCGCATGATATGTTTTGCCGTTTTGTTCACTTGCTTACTATAATACCATACCTATGGAAAAGAAATTGACCCATTTGGATCAATCCGGGCGGGCGGCGATGGTAGATGTTGGCCAAAAAGCCGTAACGGACCGCACGGCCGTCGCCCGTGGGTCTGTCAAAATGAAGGCAGAGACATTACAGCTTATTGTTGAAGGTAACTTAAAGAAAGGAGATGTGCTAACCATTGCTGAGCTGGCCGGTGTGATGGGAGCCAAGCAAACCAGCACCTTGATTCCACTCTGCCATCCATTGTTGCTGAACAAAATCGATGTTAAATGCGTTACCAACCGGGCTGAATCACGGGTTGACATTGAGGCCACTGTGCGTGTACAGGGCAAAACCGGCGTGGAAATGGAGGCTTTAACGGCCGTTTCCGTAGCTGCCTTAACGATCTATGACATGGCCAAAGCCATTGACCGGGGTATGCAGATCTCCAATATCCGCCTATTTTATAAGGATGGTGGACGCAGTGGAATCTATCAAAGCGATGAATAAATCAAATTTGAGTATCCATCTATTTGCAACGCTCAAAGACCGGGCGCGACAGGAAACAGTAAGCGTGGAATTGACATTCCCAACAACTGTAGAGGATGTTCTGCATGCCGTAGGTGAAGCTTATCCATCCCTAACCACTTCCTTGCCAACAGTGGTCGTTGCCGTTAATAAAGAATTTGCCTTTACCCAAACAAAGGTGAATAAGGATGATGAGGTCGCCTTATTTCCACCAGTCAGCGGTGGTTCGGAAGATTTCCCCCATCCTACCTATTTCGCCATCTCCTATTCAGAACCTGATCTCGTCGCTATACACAAGCAGTTGGCGCAATCCGACACAGGGGCTATCACCAGTTTCACCGGTTTTGTGCGCGGCAAAACCAAACGAGAAGGGCTTCCTGAAGAAACGCTTTACCTGGAATATGAAGCCTACAGCGAAATGGCTGAAGAGAAAATGGCCCAAATTGCGCATGAAATCTGGCAAAAGTGGCCACAAGTAAAAGGGGTGGCCATCGTGCAGCGTGTCGGCAAATTAGAAATCGGTGACATTACCACTTTTGTGGCTTGTGCCTCAGGCCACCGCGATCAAGGCGGCTTTGAAGCTGCCCGTTATGGCATAGACCGGCTGAAGGAAATCGTTCCGGTCTGGAAAAAAGAAGTAGGGTCCGATAAAAGCGCCTGGATTGAAGGGCATTACAGACCATCGGAAAAGGATATCCAATAATAAGGTGCGAATTTTTTGGCGGAGATCAAGCAAAGCATCCCTATTGGAATTGTTCTACGGCCGAAAATCCAGGATACCCCCACAGGAAAATATATCAAACAGGAGATTGTGAGGAATTATGGGAAACGGACAAAACCATCAACGGCGCGTGGTCGTTACAGGATTAGGGCTGATCACACCTTTGGGTCACAATGTTCCCGACTCATGGGCCGCCATTCTTGCCGGGCAATCCGGTTTTGGTGCCTTAAACCAAATTGAGCAGGGCGAGCATCTGATCGGAGGGCTATGTGAAGTCAAAGGATTCGATCCCGCAAAAGAGCTTGGCCGCCGTGAAGCACGCCGCCGGGACCGTTACCAACAATTCGCTACCGTCGCCGCTCAAGAAGCAATGAAGCAGTCCGGCTTGACTGTTACGGATGAGAATCGCCAACGCATTGGCGTCATTCTAGGCACAGGGGTTGGAGGGATTCAAACGCTTATTGACCAGGAACATGTTGTGTTAGAGAAAGGATTGCGACGGCTTAGCCCATTTGCGATTACCATGATCATGCCCAATGGTGCAGCGGGCATGCTAGCCATTGATTTCGGCATTCAAGGTCCTTCACCATCAATTGTGACTGCCTGTGCGTCAGGGAATGATGCTATCGGACATGCCTTCCGCGCTATCCGTTATGGAGAAGTAGATGCGGCGCTTACCGGGGGCAGTGAAACAATCATTACCGATGTGGCCGTGGGCGGTTTTGAACAAGCACGGGCGACTTCTTCAAAAACTGAAAACACACCCCAACCTTTTGACAAAAATCGAGATGGGCTGGTTGTCGGTGAAGGGGCGGGGATGCTGGTCCTGGAAAGCCTGGATCAGGCACAGGAACGGGGAGCCAGGATTTTAGCCGAAGTGGTTGGTTATGGGCAGACAACAGATGCTTACCATATCACGGCTCCAGCGGAGGGCGGTTTGGGAGCAGCGCGAGCGATTAGCAAGGCGCTTAAAGATGCTGAGATAGATCCGGAAGCGGTTGATTATATCAACGCCCATGGAACGGCTACACCCTTAAACGACGCCTCAGAAACAGCAGCGATTAAACACAGTTTAGGCGATCATGCTTACCAGGTGGCTATCAGCTCAACCAAATCCATGACAGGCCATATTATGGGGGCTACCGGTGCGATTGAAAGCGTTTTTTGTACGTTGGCCATTCGCGATCAGATCTTGCCGCCAACAATTAATTATGAAACGCCCGATCCCGAATGTGATCTGGACTATGTGCCTAATGAGGCACGAAAGGTGCGTGTTCAGGTGTGCTTAAACAACGCATTTGGGTTTGGCGGGCATAATGCTGTTCTCGTCATCAAAGAATTCTCCCCGTAATTGAATCTGTTGTTCAATCATCGACTGTTGCTGTTAAGAGCTAAGCCATCTCAAATCGTCATTCCGAACGCAGTGAGGAATCCTTCGTTGATCGAGGACCAGATCCCTCGGTTCCCTGCTGAGAAACAAACTCAAACCGTCATTCCAGCCTGCCCTGAGCTAGCCGAAGGGAACAGCGTGAGGAATCTTCACCGGTAGGAAGTGCAAGATCCTTCACTGCGTTCAGGATGACGAGGAATGTTTCTTTACTCATAGAACAGAGCTTACGATGTGGAATTTCTCGGGATGACATCTACAATTTCTTTTCCCTTAGAATAGAGTCTGCAATGTGATGCTTTTCAAAAGCACTTTATTTTGCTGCGAGATGCTTCTTAATGTTGGTTTGGCACTTGACACCAGCCATCTCATCCTTACAATTGCCATCAGGTAATCAATTATCCGGATGTGCTTCGCCATAAGCATATCCGGATTAACTGTCGGTAGCTAATTCTTGTTAACAACAACTGAATAATTATCTATGGCCCACGTTTCTCACAAACTGTCCAATTCTCTCGAAGGAGCCCTTGCCGGAGGGGGCGATCCCGCTACCTCGCCTTTGTATGTTTTTGGGCCGTTCTTAAAATTAATTGTTGTCGCCGGGGTCGCACAAGTGACTTTTGGCGCCAGTATTTGGCTGGTCATTTTCACCATCGCTTTGGTGTCGGCCATGTACCGGCTGGTCATGATCTGGGTTACCGATGGCAGTGGTGGCAGCGGGTTGAGCGAAGAAGAGTTTGGTCCGTGGGCTGTCAAACTCAACGCCAGTATCACCTTCATTGAATATACATTGACCTTCCTGGTGAGTATCGCTGCATTGGTCACTTTTGTTGCCGACCGCTTTCCTGTCCTTAATGAGAGATTTTTGGGGTTTGAATTCCGGGCTTATTTGGCGATCAGTTTGAGCATCATGACCGGATGGCTGGTTAACCGCGGACCAAAAATGGCGGCCCGCGCATTTGGCCCAGCGACGGCGGCCGTTCTGTTGCTGATGTGGGTGATGGTATTCGCCACCGTTTGGCAGCGCGGTCTACACTTACCCTCTATATCCCCTGAAGCCTTCAGCCCACAGTATATCAATTTCACATTGGCCGGATTCACCCGCATTCTGGCGGTCATGACCGGCATTGAGATCTTCGCTAATCTTGTGGCTGCTTATGATGGAAAGCCAAGAGAGAAGAGCAACAAAGCCTTTGGTAGTCTGCTCATTATTATGGGAACAACAGCGATCACCATGCTCGTTGTGGGTCCGGCGATTCTCGCTCTCTCTGATCCAACCAATTCGGAAGTATCGGTCTTCACGCAGACAATGGACCAATTGCTGCCCTCTCCGTTACCCTGGCTGGGCACCATTGTCGGCATTGCTGTTTTGCTTTCGGCAGCAGCAGCCAGCGCGCAGGGCTTGCAAAACCTGGCCATCGGTCTCAAGTTTCGCAATTACGTGCCCGCTTTTATCGGCCGCCAAAATCGCTTTGATGTCGCTACCATGCCGGTTTGGATTGAAGTAGGAATCGTCGTCGTTTGCTTTTTGCTTTTCGGCACCCAAGAGGAAACCTATTTGGCCCTTTATGCCGCCGGCGTTTTCATTTTATTGAGCATGACCGGTTGGGCGGCAGCCAAACGTCTGTTGCGCCAGGTTCGCACAAATCAATCCATTGGTCAATTTGCCTCCCTGTCAGGCACAACGATTGCCGCCGTGTTAACCACTGGTGCCACAGCAATTATATTCACCGAGCGCTTCTTTGAGGGTGCCTGGACCTACCTATTATTTATTCCCCTGCTATATCTATTTTTCTCTTATTTCCGGCGGCGGTTAGGTGATCCCGAACCGGCAGATGAGCGTTTAGGTTTGATGCTGGCTGAGCGTCGTTATTTACCTGAATTTAAAGACCCCACCAAAGAAACAATATCTCCTTTCCTGGACGGCATCCTGGTTCCTTTGGATGGTTCGGGGCTTGCGGAGACCTCCTTGTCAGTTGCACAATGCATGAGCCTGGCTTTGAACGCCCCGGTCAATTTACTGACCGTAAATCAGGATTTCTCGCCCTCTTCCGATTCTATTTCCGGACCGGGTCATAGTGTCAACGGCGACCATATGATGTATTTACAACAGATCGCCTTCCAACTGGAAACCAGCGGGGTGTCCACACAAACATTAGTCAACAACGGGCCAGTGGCCGAAGCTATATTTTCGACCGTATCCCTGGGCAACAACTTAATTGTCATGAGCACGCACGGCCGATCGGGCATCAAACGGCTCGTTGCCGGCAGTGTGGCCAGCAAAGTGATTCAGATGAGTAATCAACCGGTCTTACTCTTACGGCCGACCGGCAGTTGGCGCAGCAGAGCAACCAGATTTAAACATTTGCTAGTCGCCTTGGATGGATCTTCCTATTCAGAACGTGTGCTGCCCTATGTGCGCCTGATCGCCCGAAATTTTTCCAGCGACGTGACATTATTAACCGTTCCTATCGGTTTAACATCGGAAACCTACAAAAATCAAATCAAGGAATATTTAGAAAAGGTGTCCGGCGAACTGCTCCAGGATGGTATCCCAACCCAGGTCAAAGTAACCGGCAGCGGACCTGCGCGCACAATCATCAGCATGAGCCGCGAAGAGAATATCGACTTGATCATGTTAGCCACACAGGGCAGAGGAGGCTTTGATCGCCTGATGCTCGGCAGTGTCGCCCACCGGGTCATTGAGGATATGCCCTGCCCTCTATTTCTGGTGCCGATCGCTGAGGCATAAATCTGCATCCGCCTGGCAAACATTGGTTTATGGCGTGGATACTTGACACCACCTGGCGCGCACATACAATTTCCCTGTGAAACTCATTATTCAGATACCATGTTTCAACGAAGCACAGATGCTTCCGGTGACGTTAGACAATCTACCTGTGCATATTGAGGGCATTGATTGCATCGAAACGTTGATCATCGACGATGGCAGCAAAGATGATACAGTGGCGGTCGCTCAAGCATACGGCGTGGATCACATTGTTCGCCATCCTCATAATTTAGGTCTGGCCAAAGCGTTTCAGACCGGGTTGGACGCCTGTCTGCACCATGGGGCCGATATTATCGTTAATACTGATGCCGATAATCAGTATCCTGGCCATTTTATCCCCGATCTGGTTACCCCTGTTTTATTTGATGAAGTAGATATGGTCATAGGCGACCGGCAAGTTCAGCAAATTCCTCACTTTTCACTGGTAAAAAAGGGATTGCAGGCACTTGGCAGTTGGGCGGTACGCACGGTTAGCGGGACCGATGTACCGGACGCCGCTAGCGGGTTTCGATCATATTCCAAGGAAGCGGCTTTGCGTCTTAATATTTTGACCCGCTACAGTTATACTCTGGAAACGATCATACAGGCCGGAAAACTGGGCATGCCCATTCTCAGCATTCCTGTGGAAACCAATGATCCCGCCCGGCCGTCTCGCCTGCAGCGCAACATGTGGCACTTCATTAAGGCGCAAGCGGGAACCATCATTCGTCTTTATGCCTTCTATGAACCCTTGAGAACCTTCAGCTACATCGCCCTGCCTTTCCTCATATTGGGTCTCGGCTCCTGGATTCGTTTCTTGTATTTTTACATCCAGGTCATCGGCGGTCACCTGCAATCACTCACTATTGGCACAGGGTTGTTTATCGCCGGCATCTTTATATTGCTTTTTGGTGTCCAGGCCGACATCGCCAGCAAACATCGCCAACTCACCCAGGAGACCTTATACCGTCTTAAAAAAATCGATCTGGAGAAACATTTAGAGCACCAGGAACCCTGTCCTGAGAAAAAAAAGGAAGCCTTGTGAGATCAGCCGTCCGAGCCTGGGTAAATCATTTTTTCGTGCGTTACCCGATGATTGGCCAAATCGGATATGATTTTTTGCGCATCTCCGGTTTGGATCGCTCGACGCAAGGCATAAAACCCCTTTTAGAGAAACTGGCTAAGCGGGGGCTTGCGCCCCATACGATAGCCGACATCGGCGCCAACCATGGCGGATGGAGCCAAGCTGCGGGCAGCATCTTCCCTGAGGCGAGTTTTGTGCTCATTGAACCACAGCAAGAGATGAAACCATTTCTCGCAAATTTTTGCCGTCATCAGCCTGGGTCGCAGTACATCATAGCCGGCGCGGGAGCGGAACAAGGGGAGATGATGTTAACCATATGGGATGATCTGCAAGGCTCGGCGATCATTTCTCCTGAGGTGCAATCTTTGACTCCATACCAAAAGCAACGACAAATCCCTATTGTTGCCATTGATAGTTTGATTGCCGGCGGACAAATAAATACGCCTGATCTAATCAAGATTGATGTGCAGGGATTTGAACTCGAGGTTTTGCGCGGGTGCATCGGCTGTTTCGGAAAAACAGACGTTTTTATTGTTGAAACCTCCCTTTTCCACCCTCTTGGTAAGCGGCCGAACATCTACCGCTTGATACCCTTTATGGAAGCATATGGTTACCGCATTTTTGATATACCCGATCTGAAATACCGCCCGCGAGACGGCGCCTTGGGACAAGTTGATCTGTGCTTTTTGCGCTAGAAAATTCACCCTTAAAATTTCCCTTTCAAAACCAACCCTGTGATATACTCATGCCCGCGGAGAAATGCAACATTGATGTAGCAAAGAGGGTGTTTCAATTCTGTTGGGACCGTAGCGCAATTTGCCTAAATTGCGGCATAGAACCTACCATTCACCGCAGTTCTACTAATTGATAAGCTGGAGACACCCACCTCTGAGGTAATTTATGGGAAACGAGCAGTCCTTTGTCCATCTTCACGTTCACAGCGAATATTCTCTTCTTGATGGTTTGAGCCGCATTAATGATCTCGTACAACGCGCGGTCGAATTAGAACAACCGGCTATTGCCCTGACCGATCATGGGGCGATGTACGGCACCATGCCTTTCTACCGGGCGGCGCGCAAAGCGGGGATCAATCCAATCATCGGCATCGAAACCTATTTAGCCAAACGGAGAATGCAAAATAAAGATGCGCAAAAGGACAAAGACCGTTTTCATATGCTTTTGTTAGCGCAAAACCAGGCCGGCTATCGAAATTTGCTGCAGATCGCCAGCACGGCTCAACTAGAGGGCTATTATTACAAGCCGCGCATTGACCGCGCGTTTATGGCTGAGTATAGCGAGGGTTTAATCGCTACTACGGGCTGCATGGCCGCAGAAATCCCCCGGGCGATCAATCAGGGCAATATGAAAAAGGCGAATAAGTTGATGGGGGAATACCTGGATATTTTCGGCCGCGATCGCTTATTCATCGAACTTCAAGAACACCACATCCCCGAATTGACGCAAATCAACAAAAAGCTGGTTGAAATGGCCCCGAAATTTGGCCTGGAAAATAATTTCCTGGCGACTAATGATGTGCATTATACGAGAGCCGAAGATGCCCAACCGCATGAAGTGTTGCTTTGTATCCAGACCGGATCGACAGTAAATAAACCAAAACTCAGTTTCAGCGACAGCGAATACTATCTCAAATCTTATGCTGAAATGGCGGCTATGTTTGGAGAAATACCCGGTTCCTTAAGCAACAGCCTGCGCATCGCCGAGATGTGTGATGTGCGCCTGGATGACCAGGGATACCATCTGCCACAATTTGAGGTCCCTGATGGGTTTGAGCCGCACACCTTCTTGCGCCATCTTTGCAAAAATGGGCTTATTCAACGTTACGGTGAAAGCAAAGCGGCTAATGACATCAATCTGAACCAGCGCCTCGATCATGAACTGAGCATTATCCACAGTATGGAATTCGATCCCTATTTCCTCATCGTCTGGGATTTGTGTGAATGGGCTACCCGCTCTGATGCCTGGTGGGAAATGCACCAGGACCCTTATCCCTACAGCAGCTACTCAGAGTGGAAAGAACATGATATTTGGTTTAACGTCCGTGGCTCAGGAGCCGGTTCCGTTGTGGCTTATACCCTCGGTATTACCAACATCGATCCCCTGGAAAACGGCCTCATTTTTGAACGGTTTTTAAATCCCGGGCGCGTTTCTATGCCCGATATCGATCTTGATTATCCGGATGATATGCGCCACCTCATGGTGGAGTATACGATGCGCCGCTACGGCCGCGATAAAGTAGCCCAAATTATCACTTTTGGAACCCTGGGTGCCAGAGCCGCCATTCGGGACGTAGGCCGGGCGATGGAAATGCCGTTACCTGAGGTGGACGCCATCGCGCGCATGGTTCCAGCTATCCCTGGTAAACCGGCCAAGATTAATGATGTGCTGCAAACCGGGCATGAATTTTATTCGGCCGAACTCGCCAATCGCTACAAACAGGAAAACAACGTTAAGACCTTGCTGGACACCGCTCAAAACCTGGAAGGCATTTCTCGCCACGCTTCCAGCCACGCCGCGGGGGTGATTGTGTCCGATCTGCCGCTAGAGGAGTATGTGCCTCTCAACCGGCCGACGAGCGGCGCTGCTGGTTTAGGCGGTGTCGATCGTGTCACCCAATGGCCAATGGAAGTCGTCGAATCGATTGGCCTGCTGAAAGTAGATTTCCTGGGTTTGAGCACCTTGACCGTCATGCGCCGGGCGGCGCGGCTGATTGAGGAACGGCGCGGCATCAATTACACGATGGATAACATCCCCTATGATGTGGGGCAAGTTGGTCCCGATCCGGATAAAAAGCCGGAAGCGTTGTTTGAAATGCTCGGCCGCGGCCAGGTAGCCGGTGTGTTTCAAGTTGAAGGCGCGGGCATGCGCAGATTGATGATGGAAATGCGGCCGCAGCGTTTTGACCATATTATTGCCGCCATCTCCCTTTACCGCCCGGGGCCGATGGAGAATATCCCGGAATATATCAAGCGCATGCATGCCGCCATTGATGATGGTCAGGACATCGTCAAATACCACACGCCGGAATTGGAACCGATTTTGCAAGATACCTACGGCATCCTGGTTTACCAGGAGCAGATTATTCGTATCGCCTCCGATTTGGCCGGTTACGATCCCGGTGAAGCGGATATGATCCGCAAGGCGGTAGCCAAGAAAAAGCGCAAATTAATGGATGAGCACCGCCTCAAATTCACAAAAGGCGCAATGGCCCGCGGCCACAGCCGCCAGGTGTGTGATGCGATTTGGGGCGATATTGAGTTCTTCGCCCGTTATGGCTTTAATAAAGCGCATGCCGCCGACTACGCCAAGGTGACCTGCCAGACAGCCTTCCTGAAAGCTCATTATCCAGTGGAATATTTGACGGCCATGTTGAGTGTTGAGCGGGATAATACGGATAAGATCCGCCGCTACTTTGCAGAGGCGCGAAATCTAGGGATTGAAATCTCACCGCCGGACATTAATCGATCGGGGCTGGACTTTACGATTGAGGATGAAGGGCAACAGCCGGTCATTCGCTTTGGGTTGGGAGCGATCAAAAATGCCGGGGAGAGTGCGCTGACAGTCATTCTCAATGAACGGGACAATGAAGGCGCTTTTGAAAATCTGCAAAATCTGTGTGATCGTGTCGATCTGCGTCGGGTAGGCAAGCGAACCCTGGAATATATGATCAAAGCTCATGTCTTTGACTCCTGGGGCAGGGTGCCCCAATTTCTGGAGGCGATGGATCGCATCATTGGCGAAAGTGGGCAGACCCACCAGGCGGCGGCTGTCGGCCAGTTGAGCCTCTTTGGCAGTTCATTGGCGTCGGGCGGCATGAGCATGCAAGCTGACCTGCTCAAACCGGAAAAGGATTTGAAACAGGTCGAGCATAAACAGCTTTTAGAATGGGAGAAGGATGCGCTGGGTGTGCATGTATCCGAGCATCCATTGGAACGGCCGCTGGCCGACCTGAAACCAAGAACCAGCACCACGATAGGTGAAATCGACAGCACGATGAACGGCAAGGCGATCCGGGTGGCCGGTATGATTTCAGCCTTGCGGCCGTTAACAACCAAAAAGGGCAAGTCGATGGCCTTTGCCACCCTGGAAGATCTCGATCATAAAATCGACCTCGTCTTTTTCCCACGAACCTGGGAAGAAGCACGCGACCAGGTGCAGGTCGATCAAGTCATGCTGGTCATGGGCAAGGCACAGCAAAAGGGGGATCAACTGAATATTATCGTCAACAAGGTCATGACAACACTCGATTCTCCACAGGAGGCAGTTGATCCATATCTGTATGAGGATGCTTACCCGGCTCCTGCTTCCGAAAGCAACGGCCACAGTTATCATTCTGCCCCGATTCCGGCCGTCCGGAGCGAGGGATCGGTAAAAATTGCTCCTTCAAAATCCCCATCAGCCGACGAGCCGCCCTTGATGCCGCCTCCTCCACCTAATTTTGACGATGGCTGGCTAATCGAGACGCCACAAACGGCTAATGTCAAGGATGAATCGTCACCAGAAACGAAACCAACGTCAGAAAACTCAAGCGAGTCAGATACAAACCTGGCGGCCGATGAGACCTATACGGCGCGCAGCGGCGAAGAAATCACCGTTCCTAAAAACGGCCTGCAAGGGAGGCAGCAGATTGTTGTGGAGATTAAGGCAGGGGGCAACTGGCAGGAAGCCTGCCGCAGCACGGCCAAAATAGCACAAAAATATCCCGGTGAGGCTCATTTGCAACTCCGTTTTCCAGGACAGCAGCATTACATCACCTTACAGGAAAAACCGGCCGAATTTTGTGATGAGCTGGTGGATGAATTAGAGCGGGTACCTGGGATTATTCGCGTTTTCGGCCGGTAGTTTATTAGCAGGTCATCGATCCTTTTCCGATTCTTGTCTAAATCCTTACTCTCAATCGTCTATTTATTGCAAGCCAGGACGTGCTTTGCTCGCCTTGCTAAGGCAATCCTGCCCAGCCCAAAATCAAATCCTAAAACCCTTTCCCTAACCTCATCGCTTTCTCAATTCTTGCGGTTACAAAAGGATCTTCAATTATAGAACTGATTTTGCTTGACAAAAGCGGCTCCCCCTTTTACAATGAGTTAGTAAGTTAAATTAACTAACTAACCTTTTATGAAGCACTAGTTCCCATTTTCAATGAAGGAGAGTGAATGAAATGAAAAAGTATTGGATGTTTGCCCTGGTAATGATTTTGTTGCTAGCCGCTTGCGGTGGTGACGCCGCGCCGGAAACGACTGAATCCACTGAATCAGCAGAAACAACAGAAATGGAAGAAACAACAGAGGAAACGAGCACGGCCGAAGACGATACAGCGGAGGAGAGCGCGGAAAGCGCTAATGTCGAATCCGGTAACTATCTTGAACGTGCTAGAAACGGCGAGTTTGAGGGTGCCAAGGTCTCCGTCTTCGGCGTCTGGGTTGATGAGGATCGGCGCAGCTTTGACGCGGCTATGGCTCCTTTTGAAGAGCAAACCGGAATTGATGTTGAATTTGAAGGATCATCCGATTTTGAGACCCTGATCCAGGTTCGCGTTGAGGGTGGCGACCCGCCGGATATCGCTGTCTTCCCGCAACCCGGTCTAATGGCTAACTTATCCCAGCGGGATTTCATTCTTGACCATTCTGAATTCTTGGACACCGAGCAACTGTCAGAGGATTTCATTCCTTCCTGGATTGATCTGGCCACAGTCGATGGCAAGCTCTCCGGTGTATGGTACCGGGCCAGCACCAAGAGCCTGGTCTGGTATGCTATCGCCCCATTTGATGCAGCCGGTTACACCGTGCCTGAAACCTGGGAAGAGTTAGAAGCATTACAAGAAGAAATGGTTGCCAACAGCCACACGCCCTGGTGCATTGGCATAGAAAGCAGCGGTGCTACCGGATGGGTGGCCACCGATTGGGTGGAGGATATATTGCTGCGCACCGCCGGACCGGATGTTTACGACCAATGGGTAGAACATGATGTTTTATTCTCCGATCCTCCTGTAAAGGAAGCGGTGGAAACAATGGGCGAGATCTGGCTAAATCCTGATTATGTTTTAGGTGGAAATGTGGGCATCATCACGACCCCTGTCGGCGATTCGCCAATTCCCATGTTTGATGAAGAACCAGGCTGTTATCTGCACCGCCAGGCGGGGTGGGTTACCGCCTTCTTCCCGGAAGATGTTGATGCGGCTACCGACACTGCATTTTTCTACTTCCCACCCATTGACCCCGAGCAAGGCAAGCCCGTTCTTGGAGCCGGCGATATTGCTTCCGCTATGGTGGACCGCCCTGAAGTTCGCGCCGTGATGCAGTATCTGGCAACGGCCGAATCGGCTCAGGGATGGATCGAACGTGGCGGTTTCATCTCCCCGCACAATGGCGTGCCGCTCGATTGGTATCCAAACGAATTGGACCGGCAGCAAGCCGAGATTATGCAAGAAGCCACCGTATTTCGTTTTGATGCTTCCGACCAAATGCCCGGCGAAGTTGGCGCCGGAAGTTTTTGGAGTGGTATGGTTGATTATACAAACGGTGATGATTTAGATTCTGTTTTGGAACGCATTGATGCTTCCTGGCCGGAATAAATAAAGGCATTGTCCAGGCGGGGGATCCCCCGCCTGGCTATCTATTTTTATTATTGCAGGTGTATTCTGTGCCTGCTCTCAATATTTGCCTGCCCCTCTTTTTTACTTTTCCTAGCAATTTACAGCGCCCAACTGGCGACCCCATAGGCGACGACTTCGTAACAAAATGGTGCGAGGCTGTTCCACCTTGTTGGTTTTCTCAGGATATGGCGCAATTTGAAATAGTCCCCAAATTGCGAATTATTGTGACAATCCTTTATAATAAACACATTGTGGCCGCTTCGGCCGTCTTCTGGAAACCATAATGCAATCACCACCTGCAAACGAAAAAAACCTGCTGACTATTGCCAGCACCGGAAATGCAGAGGCCTTCGACCAACTTGTTGAGCCGCATCGCAAACCGCTCATGGTTCATTGCTACCGTCTCAGTGGTTCACTTGACGATGCTGAAGATATCGTACAGGAGACATTTTTCCGTGCCTGGAATAAATTGGAATCCTTCTCCGGCCAAGGCTCATTTCGCAATTGGCTCTATGTTATTGCGACCCGCCATTGGATCGATGAAGTGCGAAAGCGGAAGAAGCAAGTCTTGCTGCCGCTTAATGGCCAACCCGCCGACCCCAACTCCCCACCCCGGCCACCTGGGACAGACGCTTCCTGGCTCGATCCATTGCCGGAGAGTTGGTTAGCGCATGCACACTCCTCGGCCGAATCCTCTTATGTTCGCCGTGAGACCATTTCCATAGCTTTCATGGTGGCCTTACAAAAACTCAATGCACGCCAGCGCGTTGTTTTGATTTTGCGCAGTGTTTATAACTGGAGCGCAAGGGACGTTGCCGAAATATTGGACTTAACCGTCCCTGCCGTTAATAACCTGCTTTATCGCGCGCGGCAAAACCTTTCTGCCACACCCTATGAAGAAATGCCCGCGCCACAGCCGAACCTGGATCGCTTTGTCAAGGCCTGGGAGGGAGGCGATGTACAAACGCTGGTCGCGCTCTTACATGAAAAAGCGACCTTCGCCATGCCACCTATGAATGTCTGGTACGCAGGCGCGCCTGCTATTGAAATCGCTCTGCAAAATTTCGTTTTTACCCCTGGTATCAATCGCAAATTGCTGCCTACTTCCGCCAACGGACTTCCCGCATTTGCCATGTACCAGGGATCTGGGGAACCTTACCAGGCGTCAGGCCTACTTTTGCTCATATATGGCCGCTCGGAAGAAAAAATAATGGAGCTCATCAGCTTTTTATCTCCGCGACTTGTAGTCCAATTTGGGTTGCCGCAAACCCTATTGCCTTAGCTGCCGGATATATCGGCCGGCGTCTTACTTACAGCCTTAGCTTCGTTGTAGCCATCTATTGCTAATACAGTATTGGCCACAAATACGGCCGCGAACATGATGGGAAATAGTTCAGGTGCAGCAGTTTGTAACTGTAGCTCCACATAGGTTAATGTCAGAGCGGCGAGCGTCAGGCCGATGCCGGTCAGCTTCCTCCGGCCAATATACAATGTTCCAAGGCCCATGAAGAAAAAGTTCAATACGGCCGCGATCCACGGATTCTTATTCATCTTAATAACTCCTTATGTTTGTTGTCATTAATCTAAAGACGAAAAAGAGATGGCAAACTTCTCACGCTGGAGATTACGGACATCCTGACCTTTGGCAAATTAGCTACCGGATCGAGAAAGATGCTATTTCGAAACTAGCTTTAGACAATAACAGTCTCATTAACAATATGATAAGTTAAAAAAGCAATAGTCTATGAAACAAGGTACAATTTGTAGGTTCAATAGCGTTTGTCTGCCTATTTCCACCATGCTACAATGCTGATATATTCAGCATATCAAAGAATATCGGTCGCGGATAAGGAGTAAAGAATTACCATTAAGATAGGTTCATCAGAGTCACAACGAATGCGGTCAGACCACTATACTCAATGCTACAATTAATAATATATTGGGCATTCTACAAAGTTCAATGTCATCACTTCTTTCTAATTTGAAAGGGATATATGGACTCAGATAATTTATTTCAGCAAGTAAAGAAAATCCGTGTCTCAGATACGGTTATCGAACAAATTATGGCGCTAATAGACCAGGGCGTTCTTCAAGTTGGTGATAAGCTACCGGGAGAAAGGCAGCTCGTTGATCAGTTCAAAGTAGGCCGCGCCTCTGTTAGGGAGGCACTTCGAATCCTAGAATTTGAAGGCATCATAGATGTTGTGCCAGGCAAAGGCATTTTTGTTATTGACGACTCCGCTAACAACGACACCAGTGAGGATGTTGTGCGTGGCTGGTTTCTAGAGCATGCCAGTGAGGTCCTGGAGATGCTCCAGGTACGTGAAGCGCTTGAATGTAAAGCTGCATATATGGGGGCGCTCAATGCTTCATCAGAAATGCTAATGGAGCTGCGAGACACTTTGGAAAGGGCTGAGGTGTCGATTAATGAAGGTGATTTAGATAATCTGGTCCGATTGGATCGCCAGTTTCATAATATCATTGTCAATGCCAGCAATAACAAGCTACTTGCCAACCTGGTTGACATGGTTGTAGATGCACTACTCAATCCCCGCCGGTCGCTCATGCGTCTACCCGGCCGTGCACCTTTGTCATGGCAGGCGCATCGCAAGATTTATGAGGCAATCGCGGCAGGGGATCCCAATAAGGCAAAAGAGGCGATGCATACGCACATGGAAAATGTTTACGATACGATTTTGGAGCTTACAGCCGAAACAAATAATAGTCGTTGACGAACCCCGTAAAACCATTACCAACATGTGATTTTACTTAAGTGTTTTTGCATTAGATTTGTCAATTTTTTTCTTGTACCTCTGGAAATTCCACAGAAAAAATTGACAAATCTTTCGAATATTTACTTAACACTTGAAGATATTTTTTGCAGTGTCTCTTTTGCAAACATAACGAACAGGATAGCCGTTACAAACAATGCAACAGCATTTACAATGAGTGGGAGACGTAAACTGTAGGTATCAGCCAACCATCCTAAAAACACCGGTCCTACAAAGAGTCCGAGATCGCGTAAGGTTAGAAAGAGGCCAAAAGAACCACCAAAATGCTGGCGCGGAGTGATGTCAGTAAGATAAACAATGGATGATGGTTCGGAGAAACCCTTGCCCAAGCCCAAGAAGAGCGCCCCAGCCATAAAGATCAGATAATTAGGTGCTGCCAAAAGAATCCACAACGACACACCCATAAAAACAAGGCCGGTCACAACAGTTGGTTTTCGGCCTACATGGTCCGTTACCCAACCCGCTATAGGAATTGCCACTAGGTTAAATAGGCCAATCAAAGTAAAGAGCAACCCAAGGTCCTTGGTCGTCAAACCCAAAGCCTCGGTTCCCAGCAGCGGAATAATGGTATCGCGTGAACCAGCGCGGACAACGAAGATCATGAAGGCTACCAATGAAATCAATAGGAATTTGCGGTCAGATAAAAGCGACCAAATGAGAGAACGATGTGACAAAGGTTGCGAGCATTTATTGGTCTGATGGTCTGAGGAGTAAGAGCGCCGGGTATACCCTTTGGGGAACCAGCGCCAGATAAAAAATATAAGGAAAATGGAAAAGATTGAATGGGTGTAGAAAGGTGCTCGTATGCCAAACTCATTGGCAATTACCCCCCCAATTACTGGTGATATCGTTAATCCAAATAATACGCTGCTTTGGAAGGCACCGTTGCTTCGCCCACGTTCTTTGGGAGTGGCTCTGTCGGCAATTACAAGTAGAATAGCTGACATATAGAATGCGGAACCAACTCCCTGAATAGAGCGGAAAACAAGCAGTTCAGGAAAATTTGAGGCGGTACTGAGTCCAAAAGAGCCAAAAAACACGATTAAGGTCCCTAAGAGTAGTAGTTTTTGGCGGCCCCAGCGATCGGCCGCTCGTCCGGCTGGTATGGTAACGATGACACGACCTAAGGCAAAGGTCGTAATAAAAACACCTACTAAAGAAGTGCTGACGTTGAACCCTTTAGCGTAGAGCGATAGAACGGGATTGGTGAGTCCCATTCCAAATGAGGACAAAAAACCGGCAAAGCAGACAATTACCAGCCAATCGTTCTTGTGAAGTGCTTCTAACATGGCCGGCAGAATTCCAAAATAACAACGCTTCATTAAGGCAACCCTCCTCAGGTTGCCCAGCTGGATGTGCGTGCTAATTCTTATATTAGACCGGAATTAAGATAGAAGATACTAACCAACCGCAGCGATCGCTTCAATTTCGACCTCTGCTCCCAGTCCTAGACCGCTTACTTCAACCGTTGAGCGGGCAGGAAAATCCCCAGGAAAGTAACGTTTATATACCGAATTTAGCAGAGGCATTTTGCTAATATCGGTTACAAATATGGTGATCTTGAGAATGGCATCCATCGTTGACCCACCGGCTTCAATAATGACCTGTAAATTCTGCATGGCTTGCTCTACCTGTGCCTCAAAACCCGGAACAATCTCACCATCTTGATTTTTCCCTACTTGGCCTGATGTAAAAAGCAGGTTGTTTGATTTGATTCCCAAGGAAAATGGGTTTGTTGGTTTGGCAACTTTTGATGTACTGACTCGATGTTTTATCACGATCTTGTTCCTTTATATTTAATTTAGTTACAATTTCTATTAATCAATCTCGGTCCACATTGGCTCATAGCGTGGATGTATGCAACGGGCGAAGTGCTCTACCTGAAGCGGTTCAAGAATCGGTTCCTTTTCCTGGCAGGCCTTTGTTACAAATGCACAACGGTTTGCAAAGCGGCAGCCTTGCGGTAGATTCGTAGCGTCCGACGGCTCTTCGTTAATGTCAGTGCGTTGACGCTTCTTTTCCGGGTCAACGACCGGCACGGCATTTAACAGGGCACGTGAGTAGGGATGATAAGCGTGCTCGATAATCCGTTCCGTAGGTCCGATTTCCATGATTCGCCCGAGATACATAATTGCTAAGCGGTTGCATAAGTATTGTACGGTGGAGAGATCGTGGGAAATGAATAGAATGGAAATTCCCAGGTCAGAACGTAATTGTGAAAGCAAGTTGAGAATGCCGCTGCGCACAGATACATCAAGCATAGAAACCGGTTCATCAGCAATGAGCAGCTTTGGCTCAAGTACAATAGCCCTGGCAATAGCCACCCGCTGCCGTTGACCGCCACTTAGTTTATGCGGGTATGCATTTAGCAATGCCTCGTCAGGATTCAATCCTGATCGTTGCAAGGCCAGTTCGATGCGTGTCTGCTGTTCCTGGGGTTGGCGAACACCATTGACAATGAGAGGCTCGGCAATCGTGCGCCTCACATCGAAGCGGGGGTTCAGGGTGGCATATGGATCCTGAAATATGACCTGAGCCATCCGGCGAAAACGCTTGAGGTCAGCACTGCCTTGTTCAGTTATACTTGTGCCATCGAATAAGATATTGCCACCAGTTGGTTCCTGCAAGCGTACAACAAGCTCACCTAAGGTACTTTTGCCAGAACCACTTTCACCAACAATGCCAACAATTTCGCCGCGTTTCAAGATCAGGTCGATGCCATCCACAGCTTTTACATACCGGGTCTGTCGACTAAACAGCGTAGAAAACATGCCGCTGTTTACAGGGTACCATTTCCGAAGATCGCGTACTTCTAACAGAGGTTGTGCTGCAGCTGGCTCAGGAACAGTCATAACTCTCATCCACTTTCCTTTGGTTAGTCTTGGTTTTCATCCTCAATCGGGCGTCTCCAGGTCTCATGGCTCTGTGCATCAATGCGAAATATTGAGGCGCGATCTACATAATGGCAGGCGGAAGCGTGCCGGTCATCTACATTATGCAGAAGCGGATCTTGCTCCAAACAGAGATCAGTCGCAAATGGACAGCGCGGGGCAAAACGACATCCCGAGGGAGGCGGATTCAAGCGTGGTGGGTGTCCAGGTAGAGAAACGAGTTGTTTAGGCTGGCGAAGGTCGGGAAAGGCATTCTTTAAGCCCATTGTATAAGGATGCGATGGTCGCTTGAATACTTCTATTACTGGACCATATTCAACAATTTTTCCAGCGTACATAACAGCCACATACTGGCAGGTCTCAGATATGACGCCAATGTCATGCGAGATATAGATCATGGCAAACCCAAACTGGGCTTGCAGCTCGATTATCTGTTGCAAGATGCGATCTTGTACGATGACGTCAAGGGCTGTAGTGGGCTCATCAGCGATGACCAAGCGAGGATTCAAAGACAGGGCCATGGCAATGACCAAGCGCTGTTTCATCCCACCGCTGAGTTGGTGCGGATAATCATTCAGCCGCGCCGGATCGATTCCCACCAGTGTGCAGAGCTTTTCGGCACGCTGGGCTGCTTCTTTTTTAGGTATAGGCTCATGGGTTAAAATAGCCTCAATAATCTGGTCGCGAAGCCGATAAACAGGATCCAAGCTGTTCATTGCACTTTGGGGAACAAAGGCTATTTCCTTCCAGCGAATTAGATTCATTTCTGGCTGGGAAATCCGGGTGATCTCCTTGCCTTGCCAGAACACTTGGCCACCGGTTATGGAGCCACTTTTAGGCAAAAGCCGAATCAAAGCCCTCGCGGTCGTCGTCTTG
Source organism: Anaerolineae bacterium (assembly GCA_028277515.1). Next base: position 12,344 of record JANQGC010000153.1, on the reverse strand, counting down.
CCGCAACCAGATTCTCCAACCAACCCCAGGTTCATCCCTGGCTCAAGTGTAAAGGTCACCCCATCTACCGCTTGAACGGGTGGTTCGCCACGATATTGTACGCATAGATCGTCTACTTTAAGAAGTGCTTCAGCCATAATCAATCCCATAAGGTTGGATTCGCGAGCGGCTCCAGTGCACGGCTGATGAAAAACACAGATATGACAACGAGCACAATAGAAAACCCCGGAGCCAATGTCCACCACCAGGCAATGCGCATCGCACCACTGGTAAACGCGGTTTGTAGAATACCGCCCCAGCTAATCAAGCGTGGATCACCAAACCCGAGGAAGCTCAGACTGGCTTCAGCGATGATAGCCCAACCCACAGTCACTGGTATGTAGAGTAAGATAATAGGCAGGACATTTGGGGCGATATTAACATAGAGAATACGAAATTTGGATGCTCCGGCAACACGAGCAGCCTTTACATACGGCCGCTGCGACAGAGACAATGTTTGTGCACGCACGACGCGTGCCGGTGCGCGCCACATGATAACAACCATAGCGATAATCAGGTTGGTAATACTGGGTGTCAGTAGAGCCACCAGAAGGATAGCAAAAGGCTCAAAAGGGATGGAGTAGGCAACATCGACTACGCGCATTAAAAAATCATCCGTGCGCCCACCGAAGTGACCAGCGATAAGTCCTACATTTGCACCAATAAATGTAACGGTCAAAGCCGAGACAAACCCGACAATGAGAGCCACGCGGCTCCCGTAGACAACTTGACTAAAAATGTCACGTGCTAGATTGTTCGTGCCAAAATAGTAGGTTAATGAGGGAGGCACGAACTTGGCCGGTAAGCCCGTATTCGGATCGGTTAGAATTTCCTGAGGATCATATGGGGCTATCTGCGGGGCAAAGAGGGCCATCATCAAGTAAATGAGAAGGACAACAATGCCAAATACGGCAAGCTTGTCGGAGAAAATCGCTTGTCGAATTGTGCCCATTAATCTGACCTCTTTTGATTAATTGTACGTGATTCGTGGATCGAGATAAGCATAAGTAATATCAGCAATGAGATTCATGACTGAAACCATGATCGCCAACAGGAGAAAAGCGCCTTGTGCGACTGGAAAGTCGCGGCGCGACACGGCTTGCACGATTTCGCGTCCCAGTCCGGGCCAAGAGAATACAACCTCGATGACGGCGATGCCGCCCAGGGCCAGACCAATGTAAACAGCCGCCGCAGTTACAACGGGCAAAATGGCATTACGGAGTGCGTGATGGGTGATAATTTTGCGTTCTCTGAGGCCTTTTGCACGCGTCAGGTCGATAAAATCTTCATCAAGTACGTCGAGCATAGTGTTACGGGTAAGTAAAAGTGGCAGTGCCGCAAAATAAAGGCCGGCAACGACGGCAGGCAGTAGCAAATGTTGCAGGAAGTCCACACTGAAGAATGTTTCGAAAGCATTTGAGGCTTCGTAGCCAATTGAGCGCATCCCAGAATGAGGTAGCCACCCTAGATTAAACGAGAAAAATGTGATAGCAATCATACCTACCCAAAAAATCGGCGCGGATCGAAAAAAAAGCGCAATTGAAATACCAAGTGAGTCAACAGTTTTACCACGCCTTGTAGCCAGGTACGCTCCGCCAGCGATGCCAATAGGATAGGCAAAGAGAAAAGCTGCCAGTGCCAACACTAACGTATTAAGTGCATGATCACCCAGTTCGGTCAGCACCGGCCGTCTAGAAAAGAAAGAGACACCTAAGTCGCCACGAAACATATTCCCCATATAGAATAGATATTGTTGCCAAATTGACTTATCCAGGCCGAAACGGCGCAGCATTTCCTCTCGGACATCCTCAGGAAAGGTTGGGTCAACGATCAGGGATGTGGGATCGCCTGGAATCGCCCGAAAAAGCAGAAAAATCAATGTAGCTATTACCAATACCGTGATGATGCTGTAGAATATCCGGCGAATTAAATAGGCACGAAATCCCGTCATTTCAGTTCCACTTGTTTTTAATTGCTACAATTAAATTGTTCATATCAGGGACGGAGTTCGGAAATTACTCCCATCGTATCTTTTATCCAGGCACTTGTGGCTTCTGTTTCAGACATAGCACACTGAGCTTAGGCTTAAATAACTACTTGAAGCTTTCAACATCACCAATACGATAAGCGTCCAATTTTTTCTCATCAAGTTCAACGCCGAGTCCTGGACCAGTTGGTACAACCAACGCACCATCTTCCATCTCTAAAGCCTGCTTACCGAGATCATCGGCCATTAGAAATTGTCCACTTACTTCACAGCCGAGGCTGACAGCTGGGCTAGAAGCAGCAAAATGCAAGCCCGCTGCTGCACCTACGATACCTTCCAACGCGCCACCCACGTAGGCCGGCATACGAAAAGCTTCAGCAATGGCCGCCATCTTTTTCGATTTAACGAAACCTCCGGGACCGATGATGTAAATACTAACAGAATCCGCAGCGCGATGCCGGGCGATAGCAGCAAGAGCTTCTGGGGATTTCGCTGACTCATCTGCCATAGTCATGATTGGTGACTGGCGGGTGACTTCTACCATGCCCTCGAAGTTATCTCGATGAACAGGTTGCTCAAAGAAATCTAATTTGTAGGGCAACATCTGGTTGAGAACCCAATGGGCGGTCTTAACATCGTAGGCTTGATTGGCGTCAACGCGGATGCTAATATCATCTCCAACCGCGTCACGTAGCGTCCGTACGACCTCGACATCCATAGCCGGATCAGAACGGCCGACCTTGACCTTGAGAATATGCCAGCCGCGCTCTACCATTTGCAGGCCTTCTTCGACTACTTCTTTGACCTCAACGATAGGCAACGACCAGCTCAAGGGCACCCTTTCACGCACCAGTCCACCCAATAGATTATAGACCGGCGTTTCAAGAGCCTGGCCAGCCAGATCGTAAACGGCCATAATCAATGCCCCTTTGGCGCGCTGGTTGCCGGGAACTGTGCGATCAAGTAAGGTGGTAAGAGCTTCCTGGTTAAATGGATCTTGCCCGATAATGGCAGGGATCAATCTCGTTCGCAGCACGACTCGAACGGTATCTGGCGTCTCACCTAATTGCGAATGTCCGACCATATGAGGTGCTTCGCCAATACCGATGAGTCCTTCATCAGAAATCAACTTGACGATGACATTCTCTTGGTGATAGGTTGTACCGATTGCCATCTGATGTAGACGTACGACGGGAATCTTGGTTGACTGTACTTCGGCTGCAATTATTTTCATTTATAGTTCCTCCAAAAAGTTATCGTGGGCTATTACATTCGACCCAAGAGGAAGCCTCCCCCAAAGGCCGGTTCTCTATTTACGGGAGCAAATTTATAAGTGTTTGTTTCGTAAGGAGGCAGCCAGGTGAACCACACTTGGCACTGTCACCTGGCTGCCAAATACTTGTGTTTATTCTGCAGGCATATATAGTCGGCCATCAGGTCCAATCTCATAGCCTGCATCTTGTAGAAGCTGCAAAGCGGCTTCTGTGTCGTAAGGAATTGGCTCGACAGTTAAGTCATGCCAGAAGGCATTGGCAGGGGCGATGAAGCCACGTCCGGCCTCACCATATCCATCCAGCAGGATATCAACAATGGTCTCCTTAGGAATGGTATGAGCAATCGCTCGGCGAAATGCGTCATCGTCAAAGGGTGGAACGCGCATATTGTAACCAATGTAGTAGACACCAAAGTCAGGCTGCGTAATCTCGGTCAGGTGGCTATAGTCTCCTAACTGCTCGATCTGAATAGGCAGCAGGCGGCGATCATGCATGTGCACCTCTTCATTAATAAGACCTAGGAATATAGCATCCGGGTTGGCATAGACAACTTGGGTCAAGCCATCCACATTTGGGGCCTGGAAGTGATCGTCATTGCGGATTAGACGGATCTCCTGGCCAGGGAGCCATTCGTCGAATTTGAATGGCCCACTGCCTATAATCGTGTCAACCTGGTAATCAACCAGGCTGCCATCAATCTCACCCCAATTACGCTCCGGCAAAAGAAGTATCTGGGCGAATGTGGCCTGGAACAGCGCTGGATAAGGCTCGACCAGGTGGAAAACGAGGTTATAGTCATCAACCACTTCGATTTCCTCAATGGGATCCAAGAAGGGGATATAGATTTCCGCTCCCTGCTCTTTTTGCACATCATAGCTGAACTTGACATCATCGGCCGTCACCGGCTCCCCATCATGCCAGGTCATATCTTCACGCAGCTTGACATTGATCGTCGTATCATCAACAACCTCCCAGCTTTCAGCAGCCCAAGGCACGGCGCTGCCGTCTGGAGCGACACGAGCGAGCATATCATGGATTAGGCGCATCGTTTCAATATTACCACCGCCCGTTGGAGCAAATGGATTCAAGGTATCAATATCCCAGGCCTGCCCCACACGTAAAGTAGTCTGGTCAGCGGTTGGCTCTGTACTGAGCAGCGACCAGAAATTCCAAAGACCCTGCCCCATCATAGGGGTAACATTGTCAAATAATCGATTATTGTATGCATGGATCTCGTTGACATGATAGAGCGCCTGGGCGGGTACGTCCTCAGCCAATATTTCCTGAGCTTCAAAGACAAGATCTTTACGCGTATCCACATCCATCTCTGAGCGCTGCGCGTCAACCACAGCATCATAGTCCGGGTTGCAGTAACCTTGGTAGTTCACACCAGTTTCCACACCAGAACAGTGGAATGGTCGATAAAGCAAGACGTCAGGATCAAGTCGTTCGGGGCGGCTTACATAACCTGAAATGAAGGCATTGAAATCATCATGTGGGTCCTCTCCCAGAATAGCAGCCAACGCCGAAAAATCGCCTATGGCCTCCACATTAACATTCAAACCCAACTTTTCCCATTCGTTGGCAATAAGCTGACCTGATTCGAAACGTATTGGATCATAGTTAGCACCTGGGATGACAAAGCGAATATCCGGGACTAACCGATCCTCAGTAAAGGTCGAGCTGTCATCTTCCATTGTTTCTTCGTCTGGAGTTTCTTCTATTGTTTCTTCATCAGAAGAGACTTCTTCAGGAGGGGCTTCATCTTCAGCCTCAGGCTCCTCCACATCTGAACCTTGCTCAGCACCCTCATCGGCGCTTGTTTCAGCATCAGTCACTTCACTGACCGGGGCTGGCGCTTGCGCCGAGCAACTAATAAGCATTAATCCAAGAAATAGAATGAATATAAACAAGAATGGTCGGGCGAATGAAGGTCTTCTACTGCTCATTTTCGTCTCCTCTACTAAAGTTGTCAATGTAGGTCGCTTACTGATCAATATTTAGGCTCAACTGGTGTCTTTTGCAGCAAAAAAGGACCATCATATCTGCAAATTTGACTGGTCGGACCAGTATACTGTATCATAAGATACGAAAATTATAAAGTGTAGTTATAACTCCGTCAAGTTATTGATGAAATTGGAACCCCAAATAGCCATCATCACCTTCTCTGGTCTGCCAGTATGTGATGAGGCACTTACAAATTATAGTTTTCCGATGCAAGGAGATATTAATGGACAAGATTGAGAATATATTAGTTATGGGAGCCGGGCCGGGCGGCCTTGCTGCTGCAGGAGCATTGGCCCGCCGGGGGTTTAAAGTCTCCTTATATAACCGCTCAGCCGGTCGTTTAGCGGGTGTGATAAAGCGTGGCGGTATAGAAATAGAGGGAGACCTAGGCGAGGAGTTTGTACCTATTCCCACAATTACAACTGATATTGAAGAGGCTTCTACCAACGCTCAGCTAATTCTTGTTGCTGTGCCCGCTTATGGTCAACGACCAATGGTGGAAGCAATTCTACCTTATTTGCAGCCAGGACAAATTGTATTACTTCTAACCGGCTCGGCCGGTTCATTGGAGGTGGCACAGATAATACGTGAGGGCGGTCTGAGTCTAGATGAGGTACTTTTAGGCGAGACAGTTACCTTACCACAATCGGCCCGAATGGTCGGCAAGGCTAAGCTGCGCATCAAGCTACCGTCGACAATCCGCACGGCCGCCTTTCCGGGGCGCAACACAGCAGAGCTAGTGGAGCGTATTGGCAATACATTGAAGATTTTGCCCAAACCTAATGTTCTCGATCCCGGGCTTAATAACCCTAATTTTTTGATTCATCCTGGTCCCATGCTGCTCAACTATGCTGCAGTGGAACGCGCCGATGGTTACCTTTCGCTCATGAATGAGGGTATGACCGATGGGGTGCTGCGTGTTCTGGATGCGGTTGATGCAGAGAAAATGGCCTTACAGGCAGCCCTTGGCCTTGATGTAGTAACCATTGATGACCTGTATATTGAAACGGGCAGTGGGCCACATGTATATCGGGTAAAAGGGGAACCCTTCCAGCTTCAGGATCGAATCTGGGAGCGCTATATTACCGAAGATGTGCCCTACGGTACGGTATTGTATTCATCACTTGGCGCACTTTTAGGTGTATCTACCCCAGTTAGTGACGGCATCAATGTCGTGCTGTCTGCAGCAGACGACCGGGACTATTGGGCAGAAGGCCGTACGGTGGAAAAACTCGGACTTGCGGGCATGAGCCGGGCGGATTTACTACGCTACCTGGACACAGGTGAGAAGTCTTGAGGCCAGCTAACATAGCAATCAATCGGGGAGAACCGCCCGATTTTTGATCGGCCGGTGAGCGTCATTCGAGTCAATTACCGGCCACTACGGCAAGCATTATAGAAAGATTTTAAGGAGACAAAAAGTGACACATCGACAACCAGCCTATGCGCTATTTCCGGTAAATGAATTCTTGGAACGCGTGGAGAAAGCGCGGAAAAAAATGGAAGAGAATGAGATAGATGCACTGCTGCTTACGGCAAAAGAAAACGTAATCTATTTCTCTGGTATCCGCACGATCGGGTGGAATTCAAAGCATCGGCCGATGGGCATCATTGTGCCGCGGGACCCGAACAAACCAGTTGTTAGCATTCTACCCGAAACGCTTTATGACGTTTCCTATCATAGCTCTTGGATTGATGAATTGCGTCCCTGGGGCGGCTGGCGACGCAAAGATGCCACGCCTGACCCGATCACTGGATTTGCGGAAGCGGCTGCTGAACTTGGTGTTGAACAAGGGGTCATCGGGATGGAGTTAGGCTACGGTCAGCGCGTTGCCATGTCACAGAATGATCTGGAAGAACTGCGCAAAAAGCTACGAGGGGCAACCCTCGTTGACGCTGGACCACTGCTATGGGACCTACGTATGATTAAATCCGATTTGGAAATCAAGGCCCTGCGTAAAGCCTGTGATGCAACCTCGAAAGCATTTGAACGTGGCTTCGGAGAATTGCGACCCGGTATGACCGAAAGAGAATTAGCTGGCATTATAATGTCGGAATTGGCTTTGCAGACGGATGAACTGCCCGGATTCTTGATGGTTCGTTCGGGCAAACTAAAATACGGTATGGTTAATGTGGAGCCATTTGAAAAATCGATGGAACCTGGCGACCTGGTTGTGGTTGATGTTGGAGCAAATTATCATCATTATTGGTCAGATTTCATGCGTATGGCATCTATTGGTGAACCAAGTGCCGAGCAGCGCCGGCTGTTTGATGCGGACCTTGCCGCACAGCAAGCTGGAGTTAAGATAATTAGACCCGGCATTAAACTGCACGAGATCTTTGATGCCTGCTATGACGTTCTCATTGAAAAAGGCGTACAGGAACACGTTCCCGGCCTGGAGCGGGTAGGACACGGCGTTGGGCTTGACGTGCACGAACCGCCTTCAATTGCGCGGGACAGCGAGGTATTGGTGGAGCCAAATATGGTGCTAACCGTCGAACCAATTTTCTGGGACCAACCTAATCACGAAGTTGGAAACTTTGCAATCGAAGATATTGTCGTAGTCACTGAAGATGGACATGAGGTGATTAGTAAGTTCCCAAATGAGCTGTTTATCGTAGACTGATAGCTGGTTTCCCTTGGCCTGATTGTCGGCACCGGGAGCTAAGTGCCTGGGAGAATTCTTCAACAACTAACAAGAATAAGGTGATTAAGATGATCAAATTTGGTTTCGGAGCAATCCCTACTGAGTCAGTAGAAGGTTTTATTGGCCTGGCAACGCTCGGTGAGGAGCTTGGTTATGATATGGTCTGGGTGCCCGATCAGACTTTTTATCGCGACCCATTTGTGATTTTAGCGCAGTGTGCTGCAGCAACTAACCGCATCGAATTAATGCTTGGGGTTACCAATCCCTATACCCGTCATCCGGTGCAGGTCGCGCGAGCGGCGTCCACGATTGACGAAATAGCAGATGGCCGTTTTAATCTGGCGTACGGCGCGGGCAACAGGAAAGAACTTATCCTACCGCTAGGAATGGAACAAGCCGAACCAGGTCCTCGCTGTCGTGAGGCCGTCATGGTAACCAAGCAGTTGCTCGCAGGAAAAAAGGTTACCTACAAAAGCAACACCCTCGTAGTTGATGGCGTCGAACTGCTCATGCCTCCGCGGCCGAATCTTGGCGTTCACCTGGCTGGTCGCGGCCCATATATTTTGAAAGCGGCTGGAGAGATGGCAGATGGCGCAATAATCGGTGCGCTTGTTTCGCCAGAAGGCATAAACTATGCTATCGATCAGGTTAGAAAAGGTGCTAAGTCGGCAGGAAGAACTCTAGATGATATCGATATTGTGGCCTGGGTCGGAGTACAACTCGTCGATAATCATGAAGAGGCAGTGGAAACACTGAGATCCAGTGTCGCCCACATTATTGGGGGTGCTCCCGTTACAGTATTGAAGACTATCGGCTTTCAGGAAGAGCGCATCGCTGAAATAAAGGCTAGTTATAGTAAAGGTGGGCCCGAAGGTGCTGCATCCCTCATTACGGCCAATGAGGTGGATTTGTTAAAGTTAGTAGGAGATGGAAAGATGTTGGCCAAACGAATACAGCAATTGGCCGATGCTGGTATTAACCAATTAGGAATCTTGTTGACCCATCCCACATATGCCGAGCAAGCAGATTTCTTACGCCGATTTGCCGGCGAAGTCATTGTTGAGTTCCGTTAGTTGTTTTTCGACCATTTTTTGGTCGTTCGCTATCAGAAAAAATGACGGTGAGTCTGTTAGAAAACGATAGTCCAGCCATCTTTCTTGCTGCGTTAATGAAGTCTACAACACAGCAATGGGCTAATTGAGAGGATATTTTACTTTTTGTGATCAATCACGAATTCTTACTATTACGGTACACATTGTACCCATTCTGCGAATTTGCCAGCCAGGTCGCCAACGATGTTTCATCTTTGTCGGTTAATAATTGGCTGATTCGTTCTAAATCGGCCGTAAATTTTGACAAAACATCCGAGATCGCTCCTCTGTTCGTAAGTAGAATGTCAAGCATCATCGCCGGATCGGAGCCAGCGAGGCGCGAGGTATCTCTAAAGCCGGAGGAGCTGACCGGCCAGACACGCTCGTCTTCCATTTCGCTGGCGCTGTGGATCAGCATAGCAGAGAGCAGATAGGGCAAATGACTCGTGACGGCTACAATTTTGTCGTGATCCCTGGCGTCCATGAACAGGGGAACTGCACCTATATGATTGATCAGATCGATAGCTAATGTTTCAATTTCTCGCGTGGTGCGGCCGTTGCGCGAAAGGACGAAGGTTTGGCCCTGAAACAGGCCAGCATCGGCCGCTCCGTATCCCGCGCTTTCTTTACCACACATCGGATGGCCCCCAATGGCTGCGAAAGAGGATGGCAACTGCTCCATTTGCCGGCATACGGCTTCTTTGGTGCTGCCCAGATCCATCACGCATAGACCATCCGGACACAGAACAGGCAGCTGCGCAATCTGACGCAGAATCGTCCGTACCGGTGTGGCCAAAATGACCATGTCCGCTTGTCGTAATGCGGATGATAGATCGGCCGTGACAAAATCAACAATGCCTTCAGCCAGGGCACGCTGCCTTGTCGCTGCGTGGTGATCGACACCGATTAATCCTTTGACCTGTCCAGTCAGCGCTTTGGCCAACGAGCCTCCCATCAAGCCCAAACCGACGATGCAAATCTGTTTATCGATCATTGCTCAGCTTGAATTGCGAAGCGAGTCTGACCTGGCTCAGATAGGCGGCGGCCAGCGCGATGATGAAATTCAAACCGGCCAGAGCGACAAGCATCGTCACTGACGTGTCAAGGGCAGCAAAATAAAGCTCGAATCCCGTCAAAAAGGTAAACAATGACATGCCCCCCGCAAGCGGATCGCTGCTCAAGGCAACGCCAACGACACCCATGCCCATAAGAATGAGCACAGCCTGGTTGATATAGGGCAAATGGTCCGGCGCGCCGGGTAATGAAAAAGGGGTCAGGCGGGTGATGACCGCCAGCACGATGGCAGCCAGCACGACGACAACGGTACGCATGACTGCCCGGTAAGAAAATTTAAAGGGACCGATGGTAAATGGTTTTCGCGTTTTATTGTCGATGCTTACCGCCGCGTCGGGCAGGTGATTGGGCTGATACCTTTCATCAATTTGCCGCGCCGTCCAGTACAAAATCAGGCAGACAAACATGCCCACAAACACTTTGATGATTGCCAGTCGAGGTTCGAGTAAATCAACAAACAGCAGAGCAACCACCAGATACTGTACGATCAGCGCAAACAACGCCAGCCGCCAATCCCAAAACAACGCAATCAAGGCTGAGGTTATAAAAAGGATCAGCAAAGCAGGCTCACCGCGCAGATGATCAAATCGTTCAATCCAGTCAAATATAGTAGGAATATTCATATGCGTGCGGTGTGCGATTCTAGCTCAGACAAAAAAAGGGGCAAAACAGTTATGACTGCGCTAACTTGACGCTTGTACGGGTTTGGGTACGGCCGTGGACTGGTAATGGGGTGGGGACTGGGGAATATAGTCGTGCCTGGGGCTATTTTCTTCTAAAGTGGCGCGAATTTCCGGCAACTTATCCATAGCGGCTTGTTCCCCGGCAGCAATGAGTTCCTTATATTTTGACAGGCGAATGTAACTTTTGCCCACCAGATCGGGCACAATCAAGCAGTCAGCATCCAAATCGCCACCTCCGGCATGCTGCACAAGGGTCTCAACAGCAGCCAGCAAAGCGCCGGCCGGTCCCAGAAACGTACGGAATTCGGGGGCAAAAACATCAACACCGATGACATAATCAGCCCCCAACATTCGGGTCGCAAAATCAGGCAGGTTATCCGAGATCCCGCCATCACAAAGGAGACGGCCTTCATGTTCCAGCGGAGCAACGATGCCGGGAACGGAACAGCTTGCGCGCACGATCTTTGCTACCGGACCTTCTGTTAATATGACTCGCTCTCCGGTTTCGATATCGGTCGCCGCGGCCGCAAAAGGAATGGCCAAATCACGTATGTCAACATCACCAATCAAGTCGATGATCACACTTTCCATTTTCTCGAAGCTGAGCCAGCCATGTCTGGGCCACGTAGGACCGGCGACCTGCCACCAGCTAGTCGTCCGGGCGTTATCCAGCAGTTCTGGTAGTTCAATTCCAGCGCAATAAGCGGAACCGATCAAGGCCCCCATACTGGTCCCGGCAATATAATCAATCGGGATTTGCGCCTCTTGCAAAACAGTTAAGACGCCAATATGCGCCAAACCACGAGCGGCTCCACCGCCGAGGGCCAGACCAACTCGTTTGCGACTATTTTCTTCCACCATTCGTTTTCATCCATAGAGGATCGTGGCGCAAATTGCGCTACGGGTTCTCTACCGGTTAAAAATCAACCGTTTTTCCTTCATAAGCACACCAAAACAAGCGCTCAATCTCATCCGTATCCGGAATGCGGCGGGATTGTAAGATATTGGCATCAAATTCAACGTTTTCAACCAGGGTTGGTAAAAACGCTTCCAATTCTTCTTTGCTCACGCCCGCTTCCTCCAGGCTTAAAGGCAAGCCAATATTTTTCATCAGGTAGCGCATCGCCTCAGCAATGTTGAACCCCGCCTGCTGGTGGTTGGTCGCGCGCAAATTTAAGACGCGGGCCATGCCAGTATACCGGCCGTCATCCCCATTAGCGACAAATTCTATAGTAACGGGCATAAAAATGGCTGTGATCCGGCCGTGGGGAATGCTTTTGAAATGAGCGCCGGCGCTATGCCCCATGGCATGCCCTAAGGCAACGGAGCTGTTTCCCAGCGTAATGCCCGCAATGGACGCGGCATTTGCCATTTTTTCTCGCGCTTCTTCATCATCCGCACCGTTAAAAACGGCCCTGGGCAGGTATTTATAGACCAGGCGCGCGGCTTGCAAACAGAGGCCATCTGTAAAATCGTTAGCCCAGGTGCAACTGTATCCTTCAATGGCGTGGCTTAAAACGTCAATGCCGGTATCGGCCGTG
>JANQGC010000043.1 GCA_028277515.1 Anaerolineae bacterium | reverse complement strand
GGCGCACGACAGGCACAATTAGACCATCCTCCAGGGCAACAGCGATCCCCATATGCACATCCTTGAATAGATGGATCGCCTCTTCCTGGAAAGAACTGTTCACCCAGGGGTGCCGGGTCAGCGTCTGGGCGATACATTTGACCAGCAGCGCCGTGGCCGAGATGCGCGCCGACCCCCGCTGCTCGGCATGAGCATTAAGCTGCGCTCGTGTTTCCTTGAAGCGCGTCATATCGGCGCGCGCCGTGAAGTGGATATGCGGAATATCCTGGCTGGCGGCGCTTAAGCGTTCAGCGATCACCTTACGCTTACCGCGCAAAGGAATCACTTCAACGTCAGGCCGCTCATGCTCTGTAGGCTGAACCTGTTCAACGGCCGCTTTTTCCCTGGCCTCCACTGCCGCGCGGACATCATCCGCCTGCACCCGGCCGTCCGGACCGCTGCCGGCGATGCCCTGCAACCCAATACCATTTTCCCTGGCGATGCGCCGCGCCGCCGGCGTGGCATACGCCTTGCCCTGCCCATTGTCGAATGGCTGTGGACGCTCCAAGGCGGCGGCTACATCCTTTTTCGTGATCTTGCCGCCCGGACCGCTGCCGCTCACTGCGGACAGGTCCAGGCCGGACGCCTGGGCCATATTGCGCGCCACCGGCGTGGCCGGCACTTCCCAATCGGTGCGCTCGACCATCCCACTGGCCTGCTGTGGACCTTCCGCTTCTTCTGTTGAAGGTCCGGCCTCTTCCGGCAGAGACTCCCCCGGCTGCAGGATATAAGCGATGGTCGTGGCAATGGGCACCGTCTCCCCTTCCTGCACCAATATGCCGTTCAAGATGCCGCTGGCCGGCGCTTCTACGTCAATGGCCACCTTGTCCGTTTCAATCTCCAGGATCGTCTCCCCCTGTTGAACTTCATCCCCATTTTCCTTCAACCAACGGCCGACCGTTCCCGTCTCCTGGTCCATGTCCACCTTGGGCATAATCACTTCCGTGGCCATGACTACACCTTGCCTTCCATCATTTGCCGCGCTTTTTCAACGATGTTCTCCACCTGGGGCACGGTATGGTATTCCAGGTTGCGGTTATAAGGAATGGGCATATCCCGCCCGGCCAGGCGCACAATGGGCGCATCCAGGTAGCCAAACGCTTTTGACTCGGCGATCACCGCCGCCAGTTCGCCGCCGTAGCCGCCCGTCTTCACCGCTTCATGGACGATGAGTACCCGGCCCGTTTTGATCACTGACTGGACGATTGGTTGGGCATCCAACGGCCGTAATGTCCGGGGATCGACCACCTCAACTTCAAACCCATCTTCAGCCAATTGCTCGGCCGCTTCCAGGGAACGAGGAACCATCACGCCCGTAGCCACAATGGTTAAATCCTGGCCCTCCCGTTTGACCTCCGATTGGCCGAGGGGAATCGTATACAACTCTTCGGGAACAGGTCCCTTGGTTTTGTACAGCAGCTTATGCTCCACAAAAACCACCGGATTATCGTCACGAATAGAGCTAATCAGCAGACCCTTGGCATCATAAGGGGATGTGGGCATGACCACTTTCAAGCCGGGAATATGCACGAACCAATTCTCCAGGCTCTGCGAATGGTGTTCGGCCGCGCCTGTGCCCGATCCCCCCGGCGTACGCAACACCATGGGCACCGTGGCCTTGCCGCCAAACATGAAGCGCAGCTTGGCCGCCTGGTTGACCAGTTGCTCCGAGGCCAGGGTCGTGAAATCCATAAACATGATTTCGGCGATCGGCCGCATGCCGATCAGCGCCGCGCCCGTCGCTGCCCCGGTCAATCCCAATTCAGTGATTGGCGTATCCAGGATACGTTCCTCGCCAAACTGCTCCAACATGCCGAAGGAAGCGCCGAAAGCACCGCCGTATTGGCCGATATCCTCGCCAATTAAAAATACCTTCTCATCCCGTTCCATCTCCTGGGTCATAGCCTCGCGCACGGCCTCCAGGTAGCTAATCTCTCTCATGGTGCATATACCCCCTCTTCAATGGTTTCAATGCTGGGTTCCGGGCTTTCCTCGGCGAAGATGCGCGCCGCTTCAATCGCCTCATATGCTTCTTCTTCAATAGCATCCATTTCTCCTTCGCTGAACATTTCCTCTTGCAAGGCGTAGCGGCGGAAGCGCTGGATGGGATCATTCTCCTGCCATTCCCGGATCTCTTCCTGGCTGCGGTAGCGGTTGCGGTCACTCTTGGAATGGCCGCGATAGCGGTAGGTGTTGTTGACCACCAGCGAAGGTCCGCCGCCGGATCGCGCCCGCTCCACGGCCGCGCCCACCGCTTCATAGACGGCCAACAAATCATTGCCGTCTACGGACGTGCCCGGCATGCCGTAATTCTCCGCCATACGAGCCATCTTTTCGCTGTTTGTCCAGCTATCAACCGGGAAGGACATGGCGTACTGGTTGTTCTCACAGATGAAGACGGCCGGCACCTGGTACAGGACGGCCAGGATCATTGATTCGTGGAAAGCGCCCGTGGAGATCCCACCATCGCCAAAGAAGGAGAGGATGACCCGCTTTTCTCCGCGCATTTTCAGGCCGATGCCCACGCCCACGGCCATAGGGATGCCCCCGCCGACCACACCATTAGCTCCCAGGTTGCCCCCGGCCACGTCGGCGATATGCATCGAGCCGCCCCGGCCGCGGCAGTAACCTGCTTCCTTGCCATAAAATTCAGCCATCATCAAATTCAAGTCGGCTCCCTTGGCGATGCACAGGCCGTGCCCACGGTGGTGACCCAGGATGTAATCATCCGGCTCCAGGGTGCTGATCGAACCGACGGCCGACGCTTCCTGCCCAATCGAGAGATGCATCGTGCCGTGAATCTTGCCCATCATGTAACTTTTTTCCGCCTGTTCTTCAAAGGCACGCGTGCGGTACATGAGCTTGAGCATCTCCGCCGCTTTTTCCTTGTCGATCTTGGTCATAGTTTCCACAATTGTATTTTTCCTTGCACTCGTTGAAAATTTCCGTATAATACCGTTCAAACGTTATAATATCTGAAACGTTATAATATTTCAAGATTTATAACTTGTACGTAAACATTCGCCTGTAATGCAAAAAGCCTTTTTTACGACCTGTAGCGTAAACATTCTTGTTTGCGTAAGGATTTGGTTTATTTATCAGCATGAATACCATCTTACACGACAGCTCAGCCCCTTACTATCGTCAACTATACGAAATCCTACGCAAGGATATCGTTGATGGTGAACGCCCGCCGGGAGATCTACTACCCTCCGAAAAAGAACTAATCAACCGCTTTGAGGTCAGCCGGATCACCGTGCGCACAGCCTTGGAAATGCTAGTCCAGGATGGACTGATTTATCGCCGCCGCGGCCTGGGCACTTTCGTGGCCACTCCCAAAATCGAACAAGGGTTGACTCAGATCATCAGCTTTACCGAGGACATGCGCCGGCGCGGCTTTCAGGCGGAAACGGCCGTGCTCTCCTCCTTCACCATGCCCGCCCCACGGGACATCGCCAAACAATTAGATATTCCCGTCCGCGAAGAGATCGCCTATTTACAACGTTTGCGCCTGGCCGACGGCGAACCCTTGAGTATTGAAAGTTCCCATTTAATCCATCGTCTTAGCCCCGGCGTTCTTAGAGGCGATTATGCCAACGAGCCGCTGCGCGAGGTCCTGAAAAACAAATACGATCTGCACCTGGTGCGCGCCACCCAGGTCATTCGCGCTATCGCGGCCTCTAAAGAGCAAGCTCAGAAACTGTCCATAACGCCCGGCGCACCGCTTTTCTTCATTGAGCGTGTTTCTTATTCCCAATACGACCGTCCCGTAGAATTTTTACAATTGGCCCACCGTGGGGATCGCTATACTTTGCATAATGAACTACGTGATTAATATTTACCCTGTCATTCCGAACAGAGTGAGGAATCTAAGATGCCTCGGTTCCTCGGCATGACATCCCATATTGTCATTCCAAACCAAGATAAACATTATGGACATCGTAACCTTAGGCGAACTACTCATCGACATGTTTCCCTCAGAAATCGGCCGCCAACTGGTCGACGTAACGGCCTTCCATCCTAAACCGGGAGGCGCGCCGGCCAACGTCGCCGTGGCCGCTTCCCGCCTGGGCAAGCAAACCGCCTTCATTGGCAAGGTAGGCGATGACGCCTTTGGCCACTTCCTGGTCAATACCCTGGCCAACGAAAACGTTGAAACCAGGGGCATGCGCCTGGATGATGAAGCGCGCACCAGCATGGCCTTCATCGCCCTGCCCACTGCGCATGAGGCCGAATTTCTCTTTTATCGCAATCCGGGCGCGGACATGCGGCTGCAACCGGATGAACTCGATCACGACTTGCTGGTCGGAGCCAGGGCTTTTCATTTTGGTTCGATCAGCTTAATCAGCGAACCCAGCCGCAGTGCGACGATTGAAGCTGTCCGCCTAGCACGCGATGGGGGCGCGTTGATCTCATTTGATGTTAACTACCGGCCTTCACTTTGGCCGGAGACGGCCGACCCCCAAATGCTGATCATGGATATGATCGGCCAGGTAGACTTGGTCAAAGTGAACAAAGACGAACTGCAATTTTTGACCGGCAGCGACCAACTACAAGCCGGGAGCGATTTACTACTGGGAGAGGGACCTGCTCTATGCGTTGTCACCCTGGGTGCGGAAGGCAGCTATTTTAACAGCCGGGACGCAGGAAGTGAGACCATCGGTGGCGATGGCTTCGTTCCGCCCTTTAGCGTCAAAACCGTTGATTCCATCGGCTGTGGCGACGCCTTCACCGCCGGGCTGCTCAGCCGTCTGGCCGGCGCAGAAGATTGGCGGCAGCAGTTGATACCGGCTCATCTGAGCGACATTTTACGTTATGCCAACGCCGTCGGCGCGCTGACTGCTCAAAAGCAGGGTGTCATACCCGCCTTGCCCAGCGCGGCCGAAGTTGATGCATTTTTACAACGTATGTAACGCGATTTGCCTAAATCGCGCCTTCTGTAGCGTGAGCTTTCCAGCTTGCGCCCTGTAACGCAAAAAGCCTTTTTTGCGCAAAAAACAAATTAGGCAATTTGTATCTACAATGTAGCGCAAGCTTTCCAGCTTGCGCATTGAACAACCTGGAAAGGTTGTTCTACAGAGATTAGTAAGGAGATATACATGATAAAAACACCCGAAAAACCAAACACCATGGAACTACGCGAAATCGCTCGCGATATTCGCCTGGATATCCTGGAAATGACGAGCAAAGCCGGTTCAGGCCATGCCTCCAGTTCCTGGTCAGCTACGGAAATCCTGGTCGCTCTCTTCTTCGGCGGCATTTTGCGCTATGATCCTAAGGAACCGGATTGGCCGGAACGGGACCGCTTCATCATGAGCAAAGGCCATGCTGCTCCCCTACTTTACGCCATCCTGGCCCGCGCCGGCTATTTCGACCGCGAAGAAATCTGGCGCCTGCGCCAGATCGACAGCCCCGTGCAAGGGCATCCGATTCAGGGCATGATGCCCGGCGTCGAAGCCACTACCGGTTCACTCGGCCAGGGCCTGTCCGTTGGGGTTGGCCATGTCTTAGGCGGCCGTCTCAACAACCTAAACTACAACGTCTTTGTCCTACTAGGCGACGGCGAATGTGAGGCCGGCCAGATTTGGGAAGCGGCCATGTCCGCCGCTCATTTCGACATCAACAACCTGGTCGCCATTCTCGATTACAACAAATACCAGGAGATGGGTCCGATCAGCCGCGAAATGGCTCTCGAACCGCTGGTGGACAAATGGCAAAGTTTTGGTTGGCACGTCCAGGAAGCAGACGGCCACAATGTTGAAGAAATGATTAACAAGCTGGAAGCGGCCAAAGCGGTCGACGACCAGCCGGCGATCGTCATCGCTCATACCATTAAAGGTAAAGGGGTCTCCTTCGTGGAGGCCGACTATACATTCCACGGCCGTGCCCTCAAGGGAGAGCAGGTCGGACTGGCACGGGAGGAACTCAATGCAAATTGGTAAACAAGCCGGCTTACAGCCTTACGATCATCCCCTACGGAACGTCTTCGGTGACGCG
>JANQGC010000202.1 GCA_028277515.1 Anaerolineae bacterium | reverse complement strand
TTCATATGGTCGCTTCTACTCATTGGCTGTACGGCCGCCGGGCCTTTGCGCGAATTTGATTTCACGACGGCCGTCGCTCCAGCCACCGCCACAGCGCCGGCCACGCCAACGCTTGAACCAACGACGGTTATCCCTGAAGCAACGCGCCAACCGGCTTCCGGCCGGCCGTCGCCCGCTCCCTCACCCACAAGCGAAGCCTACCTGGAATTTTACCGGCGCGGCATCGCTTTATTGGAAGGAGAAGGCAGCACCCGCGAACTGGATTTAGAGGGGGCGGTTGCAGCGTTGGGCCAGGCTATCGAACACAACCCGGACTTTGCCGGCGCTTATACGGCGCGGGCTGATACCTACCTGGAATTGCAGGATCTGGCCGGCGCCCGGCAAGATGCCCAAATGGCGCTGGCATTAGATCCGCAGGATGACCAGGCATATGACATTGCCGGCTTCGCGTCTTTGTTGCAAGAGGATTATGAGGAGGCTTTAGATTATTTCGACCAGGCGATCAGCTTAAACCCGGACGAGGCGCGGTTTTATTTCCATCGCGGACAGACCCATTTGTTCTTGAGCGACCGGCAGGCGGCCCTGGCCGATTACAACAGAGCTATCAAACGGGATCCGGAGGCAGCGGAGTTTTGGTTTGCCGCCAGCCTGGTTAACGGGCAGTTGGGGCAGTTTGAGCAGGCGCAGGTGGAAATTGATCAAGCGATCAGCCTGGATGATCAAGATGCGCGTTTTCATTTCCAACACGGTTTCGTCTTGCGCGGCGAAGATGATTTGGAGGCGGCGCTGGATGCTTATGACCAGGCGATTGCGTTGGATGAGAAAATGGCCGGTGCCTTCCACAACCGGGGCAATATTCATCGTGACCTGGGCCGCATCGATCAGGCGCTAGCCGATTATGATCAGTCGATCCTGCTGGATGGCCAGAACCCGCTGACATTCCTCAATCGCGGAATGGTCAGTTTCGGCCGCAGAGATTATGAGGCGGCACTGGCCGATTATGACCAGGCCGTAACCCTCGATCCACAAATGGCCCTCGTTTACCAACGCAGGGCTGAGGCCCGACTGGCTGCCGGCGATGCGCAGGGGGCTTTTGACGATTATACCCAGGCGATCAGCCTGGATGAGACCGACGGCGTCTCCCTGGCGGGGCAGGCCAGAAGTTTGTCCCTCTTGGGCCGTTATGATGAGAGCCTGGATTTGTTGAAAGCGGTGCGCGAAAACGAGCCGCAGAATTTGCACCTGCTGACGCTGATCGGCTTTACATTTCTGGAGATGGCTGACCCGGCCAGCGCATTAGCCCAGTTTGACGTGCTGTTGGGGCAGTTGGAGGAGAGCCGCGAGGTGGAAAGCGACGGTGACGGCCGGGCGCGCACCGCCTATTTCAGTCCTGATCCCCAGGAGGCGGCGCTGGCCCGGTTGGGACGCGGCCGGGCACATATGGCCACAGAGGCGATTGCGGAAGGCACGGCCGATTTTCGCCAGGCCATGCGCTATGATGAAGCGGCGCTGCTGCCCGAATTAGATGCGGTGCTCAACAGTGGCCGGGAGGAAGCCCCATTGTTCTTGCTGCGTGGCTTGATCCTGGCCGGGCAGGGGGGGTGGGCAGCGGCCGATGCCGATTACCAGCAAGCGATTGACCTGGGAGCGGATGGCGATCTGCTCAGCCGCTTCTTGTGGGAACGGGGCAATACGGCCGCTGAGCAGGGAGATATTACAAGCGCCATCGCTGATCTAGAAGAAGCGATACGCCTGTCACCCAACCAGGCTGGTATGTACGCCGCCCTGGGCCGGCTGTATGTTGAGCATGGTGATTGGCAGGAAGCGTTGGAACAACTCAGCGCCGCCCTGGATGACCGGCCGGACGATATGGATGCCCTGGCCTTGCGCGGCATGGCGCAAGGTGAAATGGGCAACCTGGATGAGGCGGAAGCGGACCTGTGCCGCAGTTTGCAGTTATTGCAAGATGGCGGTGCAATGGCCGGTTCTATGAGCCTGGAGGAGTTGGAAGATATATTGGGTAGATTGGGGATTGGGTGCTAAAAAGATGAAAATTATGAATGACGAATGGTAATTTGTTAATTATTAATTCACCGTTCACAGTTCTCAATTAATCATTATTCCCCGCTTCCATCCCCAACGCAATCGCCCCCAAAACTCCTGCTTTGTTGCCCAGGCCCGGATGAACGATATAAGCGTCGATCTGCTCCATGATTGCCGGATGCTGCACGTAGCCGTTTAAATAATCTATGGTCCTTGCTCGTACTTTTTCGATCAATCCCGGCACATCCATCACCCCGCCGCCCATGATGATGCGCTGCGGGGAAAGGGTCACGGTGAAGGTTTGCAAGGCCTGGGCCAGGTAGTCCGCTTCCAGGTCCCAGGCCGGGTGGCCGGGGTCCAATTCCTGCCCTTTCTGGCCCCAACGTTCGGCGACGGCCGGTCCGGCAGCCATCCCTTCCAGGCAGTCACCATGATAGGGACAGCGACCGGGGTAAGGATCTTGTTCGTAATCGTGGCTGAGGCGGATATGGCCCATTTCGGGATGCAGCAGCCCGCGCAGCAGTTTCCCATTGACCACGGCCCCGCCGCCGATGCCTGTGCCAATGGTTAAGTAGAGAAAGGTATGCAGCCCTTGCGCCGCGCCCCATTTCCCTTCGGACAGGGCTGCTCCGTTGACATCGGTATCAAAGCCAATGGGCACATTGAAATGCCGGCGCAGTGTTCCGGCAAAGTCGACATTGGCCCACCCTGGTTTGGGTGTCGTGGTGATATAGCCGAAAGTGGGCGAGGCGGGATCGGGGTCCAATGGACCGAAGGCGGCCACACCGATGGCGTCTAAGGGGCCATGCCTGGCCTCCTGCTCTTTGAAGAATTTAATGGTCCGCTCCAGGGTTTCTTCCGGTGTGGTGGTCGGAAAGCGCGACTCCTGGCCCAAATCATGGGGTCCGCTGCCAACGGAGCATACAAATTTGGTGCCGCCTGCCTCAATACCGCCAATGAACATTCTTCCTGTCTCCCTTACCAGGTGACGGTCACTTAAATCGCTACTTTTTATGGCCGGAACAGCCACGTCGCGTATTTCAAAACCGTTTTCCGTCAAAACTGCCGCAAACTCCTTGGTGGTTCAGGCCTGGGTCATTCAGTGTCCTTTTTTCATCAGGGTGGAGACGGCCACAGTGGCTCAATCTGAAAAATCAATCAATTTGATAGCTGTGGCAACAGCAACAATACTCAGCGGAATAAAGAGATCCGTCCATGAATAACCTTCTGCGGTCAATAGATTCTCGCGGAGCAGGAAGACGGAAAGGGAGACAACGATGACAATCAAAATATTCTTTTTCATCTCGCCCAATGTTTCTACTTTTAAGCCGGGCGGCATCTTGATTTTCCCAAAACGATTTTCCCTTTCTTCGGGAAAGGTAATTAAATAGAAGAGATTATAAGCAAAGTAAAGCAGGATAAAACCGAGCAGGAAGCTGTCCAGGGAGGAGAGAATGATTGCCGTGGCTTCCACCGTTTCCTTGCCGGGGACGGTGGATTCAGTCAGGCCAAAGATAACCAGGAAGGCCTCGATCACCTCATAAGCGCCAACCAACAACATGAGCAATGAGCCAAACAAAGCACCGATGACGGCCAGGAGGGCCAGGTAGTGAATTTTAAAGAGGTATTTAAGCATCGTTTGAGCCTTCCTTGCAGCTAAAATGACAGGGTGCCAACGTAACCCGTATCAGGATTAAAATGGAGAGACAGTATAGCACAAAGCAACAAGTGACAGGCACTTAAAAAGTGCCTGTCACTTGAAGAATTAAACAGTTTGCAACTGCGAGGTGCAGTTAGGGCAGCGGGTGGCTTTGATCGGGATCTCTGAGAAACAATAAGGACAATCCTTGGTGGTCGGTTCGGCCGATTCCTCTTCCTCTTCCCGGTTCATGCGATTAATAGCCCGGATCAGGAAGAAGATCACCAGGGCCACGATGATAAAAGTGATGATCTCGTTGATGAAGACCCCAAAGTTGATCGTTGGCGCACCCGCCTCTTCGGCCGCGGCCAGGGAAGCATACTGCTGGCCATCCAAGGCGTAAAACATACTGCTGAAGTCGACGCCACGCATGAGATAGCCGATGGGTGGCATGATGATGTCTTTGACCAGTGAGTTTACGATGGCCGTGAAAGCAGCGCCGATGATAATACCAATGGCCAGGTCGATGACGCTGCCCCGGCTGATAAATTCTTTAAATTCTTTGAGCATGGTTTTCTCCAATAAGACAACTTTTTCAAGGATGGTTTTGATAGTCTAAATGTGACAGTCACTTATTACTTCTATTCATAGACATAGTAGCGATTCAAGTGACTGTCACTTGCCAGGAAACGGATCACTAAACCAGGTTTCGGCGGGTATTCTAAAGCAATTTTTGACATCTCGAAACAATTTTTTTATCGGTTTGCGAGGCTATCGGGCGGGAATATTGACATAACGTTGCAAAATTGGTACAAATTGGCCCTTGACAAGAACAAATGTTCTATACTAAAATGCTTCTAAGTTTGGACAGTCACTTTTTGACGGATGCGTAACGGGTCCTGAACAATAGTTGGCTGACCGCGACGCAATTGGAGCCTGGTGACCGGAGCGCCCAACGATCCACCTGATTGACCGACGTGCTGCATTTGCCTATGCTTCTCTTCTCCTTTCTCTCCACCGCAACCTCTCCACTGCGCGAGGAAGCCGGGAACCAATTGCGCGCTCTCCATTCTGTAAGATTGGTCCAATCTCCGCGATTGGACCAATCTTTTTAGAGGGTGACAATATCAATGCGCTTGGTATCGGCCGAGCGCAAGGTTCCCGCTCCTTCGACAACCATGATCATCCCTGTGCTGTTATCTAATTGGATGTCATCAAGCAGGTTTTTGCCAAAGCTGTTGCGCAATTGGCGCTCATTCAGCGACTCCACATCAGGGACATGGATGGGATGAATGCCATAAGTGAACTGAAGCTGCTGGCAGGTTCGTTCATATTGGCTGGGGGAGACAATCCACTGGCGCAGTCGGAAACGGGCCAGGCGCCTGGCTGTGCCGCCGCTACGTGATGGCGCCAGAATCATGAGCGGTTCGATCAATTCCGCGGTCAGATAGGAAGTAAGCGAGAGCAGATCGCTTTTGCTGATTGTACCCTCTAGTTCTTGCTTCTGCAGCCAGGAACTGACTGAATCATCGGGCATGGTCTGTTCGGTCTTTTTGGCGATGCGCGACATAGTGCAGACAGTATCCACCGGATACTGACCGATCGCCGTTTCGCCTGATAACATCACGCAATCCGTGCCGTCGATGATCGCATTGGCCACGTCAGTCGCCTCGGCACGGGTGGGGCGGCGGTTTTCGGTCATTGATTCCAGCATCTGTGTAGCGGTGATCACCGGTTTGCCGACCAGATTACATTTACGGATGATCTCTTTTTGCACGGAGGGGATGTTTTCGATTGGGATTTCCACGCCCAAATCACCACGGGCGACCATGATGGCATCGGCCGCATCGATCAGTTGACCGATAGTTTCCAGGGCGCCGGAACGCTCGATTTTGGCGATGATCATCGGCTGATAATTGAGATCGGCCGCGGCCAGGCGCACGGCTTTGATATCTTGTGGGGAGAGGACAAATGATTGGCTGACCGCATCCAGCTTGAGTTCCGCGGCCAGTTTTAGAAATTCCTGGTCTTCTTTGGTGAAGGCGCTGATCCCTAGATCAATGCCGGGGAAATTAACCCCTTTGTAAGAGCGCAGTTCACCCCCGGCCTTGACGTTACAGTAAACCCGGTCATCTTTGACTTCATTGACGGTCAGTTCGATGATGCCGTCATTCATAAAAATGCTGTCATTTTTTTCCACGACATGGGGCAGGCGATCAAAGTCAATCGAGGCGGATTCCTTATTGCCCACGATTTCCTTGGTACATAAGACGAACGGGTCGCCGCGTTCCAACTCAATAGATTCTTGATCCAATTTGCCAATGCGCATCTTGGGGCCGGGCAGATCGCCGAAGATAGCCACGCGATGGCCGGCGGCTTTTGCGGCGGCGCGCACATTGGCCACCGTCTGCCTGTGGCTATCCATGTCACCGTGGGCGAAGTTGATGCGGGCGATGTTCATGCCGTTTTTGATCATCTCTTCCAGCACTTCTTGTGATTGGGAAGCGGGACCGATGGTACAAACGATTTTTGTTTTTTTCTCAGGTAAGCTTGTCATTTTAGGGCTTTTTGCTCCATTTTGGTTTATAGGAACGGGTTTATTCCTTAACAAGTGACAGTCACTTTTTTATTTGTATTGCCACTCAAATCATGACCAAAGTGACTGTCACATAAATTAAACTGATTAGAAAACAAACCAATGAAAGTATTATGCATCTTATTTTATTTCTTTTGCCTGGGGTGCGCTATGGCTGGAAGGGGCATTTCTCTATTAAGGAGATTGAAATGAACAATGATAACTTTTTATTAACAACTGGGATGCAAAGTATGTTATACTGCCAACCCTTTATCGGTTGGTAGCCGCGATTTCCAATCACGCGAAAGGCAAAATATGGATATTTTGGTAATGACTGTAACCGCGATTTCCAAATCGCGCGAAGGGCGAAATATGGATATTTCGATTGTGGAATGAGTGAGATAAGTGATGAATAGCAGAATGACAGTGGGCAACGCTTTGCGGGCACTGCAAGGCCATGACCAACCTTTTAAGACCCTATTTGAGCATGGTTCTTTAGAGGTCGAGATTTATAAGCCGGAAAAGGTTGATTTACAACAGCCGCATACCCGGGATGAGGTGTATGTGATTGTCTCCGGCAGTGGTGTGTTCCTGAACGGTGGCAATCGGCAGCCTTTCGAGCCGGGCGAGGTCTTGTTTGTGCCTGCGGGAGTGGCGCACCGCTTTGTAGATTTCAGTGATGATTTCGCCACCTGGGTCTTTTTCTATGGTCCGGAAGGCGGGGAAGCGGATTAAATGAGGACACGGACGAGACCGGTAGTTTTTTAAATAATTATTCCGCGATCGTCCGCTCTTGTCAGCGTCCTATCTTATGGGACGCGGACGAGAGCTGATCTTGGAGATTCTATGATCCGGTATAAGGTGAATGAAGATATTACGGTCGCACAATTCATAGATGTCCTGGAACGATCCACATTGGCCGAACGGCGGCCGGTTGATGATCCGGACATTATCAAGGGCATGCTGCACCATGCCGATCTACTGGTGACGGCCTGGCAGGATGATCGGCTGGTTGGCGTGGCCCGCTCGGTGACGGATTTCAACTACTGCTGTTATCTATCTGACCTGGCAGTTGACCAAAGTGTGCAGGGAGAGGGGATCGGCCGTGAATTGATCCGCCGGACCAGGGAACAGCTTGGCCCGAAATGTAAGCTGATCTTGCTCTCTGCCCCGGCGGCCGTCGATTATTATCCGCATATTGGTTTCAGCCGGCATCACAGCGCCTGGATTCTCCAGCCAGAGGAACGGTTACGGTAAAATAGGGTTATGATCACCAATAAAACATGGTCGGCTGTCGTGCTGGTGCTGCTTGTGGTGGACAGCCTACATTATATTTTTGCCCGCCTGGTGCTGCCCTATCTGTCTCCGGTATCATCTTCTTTTTATTACATGACGGTGGCCACAGTGCAGATCGTCTTGTATGCGGCCGTTACCCGCCAGGTCGATTGGTCTGTTTTCCGCCAGCATGCCCGGTTTTTTTTGATCATTGGCTTTTTAATCGCCTCGGCAACCGTCATGAGCTATGTTGCCGTGGTCTATATCGACCCGGGCACCGCCTCTTTAATCGCGCGCATGAACACCATTTTCGCCCTGGTTCTGGGCATTTTCTGGCTGAAGGAGCGGCTGCGCCGTGGAGAGAAATATGGCACCGCGTTGGCGGTTGCCGGTGTTTTTGTGATCAGTTTCCAGTGGGGAGATCAAAGCAGCCGCATCTGGCTGGGCACACTGCTGGTACTGGGCTCCACCTTCGCTTATGCGCTGCATGCGGCGATTGTCAAAAAGGAAGGAGGGCAGATGGATTTCCTAAACTTTTTCTTGTTTCGGATGCTGGCCACCAGTTTCTTTTTGTTCATTTTCGCCGCCGGCAGCGGTGAACTGGTCTGGCCGACCGGGCGAGAGGTATGGCTCATTCTGCTGGTGACGGGGACAGTTAACGTGACGATCAGCCGCTCGTTGTATTACCTGGTCCTGCGCCGCTTCAAACTGACGATCATGACCGTCCTTTTAACGTTAAGTCCGGTGATCACGATTTTGTGGTCGATGGTCTTGTTTGACGAACAACCCTCGCTGCAGGGGTTGGTGGGAGGCACGGCCGTGACCCTGGGCGTGATACTGGTCACCTGGAGCAAGCGGCAGAAGGTGCCGGTCTGAGAAACCGCACAATGTAGCGCGAGCTTGCCGGCTTGCGGTTGTAACGCAAAAAGCCTTTTTTGCGCTTGAACAAATTAGGCAATTTGTTCTACAGCACCGCTGGTTTTACACCTCTTTCCTGCTCTTTCAAAATTGATATTCTAAATACCGACGACATTCATATTTCCCGGTCATCCTTTTCACGTTGTGGGTCCGTGTCGATTCCAGGTAAAAGAGCTTGCGCATCTTCGACAGAAGGTACAATGACCACCCGCAGCGTCTCTTTGTACGGGATAAACATCATTTTTTGTCCGGGCCGGATGTTGAACTGCTCACGTATTGCTTTGGGAATGGTAACCTGATATTTAGATGAAATTGTTACGATGTTCATGTTTTCTAATTCCTTATCGCAACTGATGCGTATGAGAATTAAACACCATTTTATTGCCAATAGAAAGGAGTAATTTGATTCAAACCGTTGTGGATCATCCATTTTTACCGGCCGTCCATATGTTATAATTCGCTGAAGGACTTGACAACTTTAAAAAGAGTGAAGGAACATGGCCGCAATAGAATATTTAATCAACCATCTCGGATCCTGGACCGGGGTTAACCGGCTGTGGCTGGACCCTGAAGATGAGGCTGATGTTTCGGCCGCTACGGCCGCCCTTTCACCCGTGGCCAGGGAGAGTTTTGTCATATTTGCCTATACCTGGGGGTTCCAGGGTCAGGCGCAGGAAGGACTGCTTTTGCTGAGCCAGGACAGCCAGGGCCGGTCAGTTCAGGCGGTGTGGATCGATTCCTGGCATATGGGTGACAAGTTTATGATCTGCCAGGGCAGCCCCGATGATGAGGGCTTAATCTCGCTGAAAGGTTCCTACGCTGCCCCGCCCGGCCCGGATTGGGGCTGGCGAATTGTTATTGACACCAATACGACCCATGCCTTAAAGATGCTCATGTATAACATTTCGCCGGAGGGGGATGAGATGTTGGCGGTGGAGGCGGAATATACGCGGCAGAGTTAATGATTTTTCGCGCGCCCTAAATAATAATCTTTTGTTGGTTTATCCAATTTTTCAACGGCATAGCGTAAGGTTACTCTGGGCATTGTCGCGGCATGGTTATCCAAAAACTGCCGCAATCTTTTTTCATCTCTTTTGCCAGCTTCACGAACCCAACTACCGACAGCTTTGTTAATGAGTTCATGCTCATCGTTGACGAGAATTTCAGCAATCTTAAAGGTATCTTCTATATCCCCTTTCTTGATAAAAGCATAGGTGCTGACGATGGCGGTTCGCCGTTCCCAGGGATCTTTTGATCGCGCCAGTTTGTACAAAACATCTCTTGGCTTATCAACCAGGTACGCACCGATTACCCCAGGCGCCGCGCGATCAGGAAAATCCCAATTGTTCAGGCGATCATGTCTGCGCAAATAGAGGTCAAACAATTCTTTTTTGCGTTCCGCAGAGGTTTTCTTATGCTTGGCTTGAAAATCCATAATGCTGACCGCGCCCATTCTGATTTCGTAATAATCACTTTCAAGTAATTTTTCGATCTCGTCCGGAGGTAGCTCCCAAAACACTTTCGCTGTTTTGAATACATTTCCAAATTTCACGCCAAAATCTTTCGTTTTTCCATCGTTACCTTTGAAAAACTTTTCGACCTTGCCTGATTCTTCATCGGACTTGTATTCTGACAGTTTTTCTATAAATTTTTCCGCTGTCATATCAAAGTGATTGGAGTTAGGGACTTGCGGCCGACGATTCATCTCATCCTGGCGACACAATCCCGGCCAATCAACGGCCGCAGCAAAAACTTTCTTCTACCCGATTTCGGGATGGTCTAAAGGTATTCTACGTGATTTTCCATTTCAACTGGTGAGTACACAAAACAAATAAGCTCCAATTTTTTCACCCAATCTCCCATCGAATGATCCTCTTGAATACCAAACACAATGCCACTATGCTTTGTACCGTCGGCAGCCAGGCGCAAAAAGTCGACGTCAGATGTTACTAATACCCTGTCGAGTCGTGTTGCTCTCTCCAAATGGCTCTCATCTGATGCTCCCAATATTCCCAAATCCCGAACACTTATAGCATCAATCCCACGTAGTTTAAGTTGCTCACCGATTTTGGGGCTCAAATTTTCATCCAAATAGAGACGAATAGCGGCTTCCAACTCGTTCTTCCTTCAATTTTTGAGCCAATCTATGCCGCTCGCTGATTGAAGCATCAATGGCTTGTTTGTTTTCGTAGTAATAGGCTAGTGCGGCGTATACTTGGGACAGCGAAAGTTCATAATCGGCCGCGATCTCATCCGGTTCAAAGCCATGTACAATTTTTGCAATCACAATAACCGAAACCTCAATAGTCGTGCCCGCAACACAGGGTCTTCCATTACGGATGTTTGAATCTATAGAAATAAGATCAATGCTTTGTATCGTCGATTGCATTCGCTATTCTCCTGCAATTTTTGCAATAACACGTACCTGTCACTTAGTATACCATAATAGACATTATTGCTGCCCGTGCTTCATGCGTGTAAGCGCGCATCCTGGATACGTGAATTCTGAATTCGGCATCTAGGATGCTTATTTACAAGGAAGTCATGAGCAGGGAAGATCGGCCGGATGTATGCCGGTAAATAAATTGGGGTAAACAAAGACACTTCTAACTGCCTATAATAGATATTAGACGCCATAAACAGCGTCTTTTCGCGCTTTTATTTCCCAATTATGGGGAGATAATTAGGTGTTAGACGCAATTGCAATGGGAATTAATAGTTATTGGTGTTGCTCTTAGCCTATGAGGTATCCTATTTTCTGTTAGAATATTTCCAGTTAATACTCAGCGATAGGAGCTGAAATTCAGTGGCAAACTATGTCCAAGGACTAAATCCGCAGTTATTGAAGTGGGCTAGAGAGCGGGCCGGTTACTCTCTTGAGGACATAGCGACTTCTTTCAAAAAGGATGTAACGGTTATTGGGCAATGGGAATCAGGTGAAAGATCTCCAACCTATAATCAGCTTGAGCGCCTCGCTTACACTTTCTACAAAAGACCAATAGCACTGTTCTTTTTCCCCGATCCGCCCGATGAACCCGATACCAAGCAATCATTTCGAACACTTCCTGACTTTGAGATTGAAAATCTTCAACCCGACACCCTCCACGCAATTCGCGAAGGGAAAGCAAAACAACTATCTCTCATTGAATTAAATAATGGATCTAGCCCCAGTGAACGGCTGATATTTCGTGACCTTGGAATAAACAAAAGTTCAAACGTTGTCTTGGCTTCTAAAACTGTAAGAGAATATTTAAATATACCACTGGAAGAACAAAAAAAATGGCGCAGTAACAAAATAGCCTTAGAAAAATGGCGTGATGCGGTACAAAGTGCTGGTGTTTTTGTATTTAAACGATCCTTCAAACAGGAAGATGTATCTGGCTTCTGCCTTTCAGATCAAGAATTTCCAGTTATCTATCTCAACAACAGCACCGCATCAAGCCGACAAATCTTTACTCTTTTTCATGAATTAGCGCATATTTTGTTGAGCACAAACGGTGTCACTAAAAGAAACAATCGGTACATCAACGTTTTAATAGGTGATGCCAAAGAAATCGAAGTTTTTTGCAACCAATTTGCGGGCGAATTTCTTGTTCCTTCTTCAGATTTTGATCGTCAACTTGATTTTAATATCCCTACTCTCGACATGGTAAGTAGGCTAGCAAAACAATATCGCGTCAGTCGAGAAGTTATCCTTCGCAAGCTATTAGATAGAAATATTGTGTCTCGAGAATATTACGAAAAAACTGTAGAGGAGTGGTTGCAAGATTATAAGGAGCGTCGAGCAGCACGATCCCCTGGAGGGGACTATTACGCAACAAAAGTAACATACCTTGGAACAAAATATATGGAGTTAGCTTTTTCCCATTATTACCAGGGTAAATGCACTTTACAACAACTCGCTGATTATTTGGATGTCAAAGCAAAAGGGATTGATAACCTTGAACAACGCTTCTTAAGAAAGGTTGCTTCGCCATGATATATGTCTTAGACACAAATAGCTTTAGAGTGCTAGGTCATTATTTTCCGGAACGCTTTCCATCTTTCTGGAGCCAGTTCGATGGTTTAGTTGGAGAGGGTAGAATCATATCCACTAGAGAGGTTTATAATGAGTTAGAGTATCAAGCTCGTAGAGAGCATCTCCGCGAGTGGATAGCAGCCAACAAGCATATATTTTTAGTCCCATCACCAGAAGAAACTAATTTTGTTGGTCAAATTTTTGGGGTTAGACATTTCCAACAACTATTGAACCAAAAACGAGTATTGAATGGGGGAGCTGCTGCAGACCCTTTTGTTGTAGCTCTAGCAAAAGCCCATGGCGGATGCGTTGTCACAGAGGAAGCAAAGAAGAAAAATGCCGCCAAAATTCCTAATGTGTGCGAGCACTTCAGAGTAACCTGTATGAATCTAGAACAAATGATGTTGCAAGAAGGCTGGGAGTTTTAGCTAGCTTCAGATACTCCCTGGACAGTATTTTTAGTGTTTTCGTCTAGGTAAAATCCCTAATGTCAACACAGGTATCCCAGTTCGTCAAAATGCTTTCTGAGGTCCATAAGGACAGTAGGGATCTTCTGCACTTTGCTCGAAAAGAATCTAGCAGTAGAGAACGATCGACGATGCCGGCAACAGCCTTTGTGTACCAGTTTTTTATCTACAATAACCTTTACTCTATTGATTGGCCATCTTCTGTCAAAAAGGATGAAGTTACATTCTTTTCACAAGATCGAAGAGAAGGTTTCAAACAACATCAGTTTGAAGCTTTCCTTCGAGATCAAGCACAGAAGAAGCCTCAGGCGTTAAGGAACGCATTTCACTCACTGCCAAAAGTTGCGGTTGACGAACCGTGGGCTGCTGTTGTCCCTGATCCCTACATCTCATTAGAAGATGGGAAAAACTTCTTCAACAGCATCAATCAGCTTCATGACTTGATCCAAGGTCCGATAGATAATTTTAATCTGGGAAGAAGCTTTGCAAGAATCGAAACTTGCCGTTTATTTGTTTACAAAGTCCGGAGCAATATTTTTCACGGCATCAAATCTTTAGGTGAGTTATGGGACTCTAACCAACAAAAGAGGCTTGAGGTCTATCTTCAATTCCTACGATGTCTCATATCATGCTTCTTTTTGTGTTACGAGGTAGCACAAGAGGGATAAGCTACAGCATGCCCGCGAAATCAAGCTAGTGAAGTTTTTGTCGTACAAGAATCATTTTGAAAGGTAATATCGACATGCCCGAAAATAAACAGAACAACCCGGCCGTTTCCCTCACCCACAACTTCCCCATCATCGCCGGAACTGGCGCAAAAAAGACACGCTTCCAGGAAGTGCCCAAGTATGCCGAGGGATTGTATAACCTGGGCCATGATATCTATGCCTGGATGGTCCCCAACGGCTCCTGGGGCGAAGCCAATGCCGGCCTGATTATAGGGGAAGGAGAGTCACTGCTGGTTGATACGCTGTGGGATGTGCATTATACACGGCAGATGCTTGATGTGATGCACACGGTGATGGGGGCGGGGTCGATTAAAACCGTGGTCAACACCCATGCTGACGGCGACCATTTCTTCGGCAACCAGCTTGTTTCCGATGCTGAGATCATCACCTCCCAGGCCGCTTATGACGAAATGCAAACGGTCAAGCCAGGGGCGATGCTACTCCTGGGGTGCATCGGCAAGCTGCTCAGCGCTACCCGGATTTTTGGTGGAGCCGCGGCCGGGCATTGGTTCCAGAATATGGTCGCTCCCTATGATTTCGCGGCCGTAGAACACACATTGCCCACACGCACCTTTTCCGGCGAACTGACCCTGGACTTCGGCAGGCGGGAAGTGCGGCTGATCGAAGTCGGCCCGGCACATACGCTGGGTGATTTAATGCTCCATTTACCGGATGCCAGGATCTTGTTCAGCGGCGATATCCTCTTTATCGAATCCACACCGGTCATGTGGGCCGGTCCTATCGAGAATATGCTGGCAGCCTTAGACCAAATCCTGGCGATGGATGTGGATTTGATTGTTCCCGGACACGGCCCCCTGACCGGCAAGAGCGGTGCGAGGATGGTCAAGGATTACTGGCTCTTCCTTCAGGAGCGGGTTAAGGTGCGCCAGGCCGCCGGGCAATCGGCCGAAGAAGCGGCGCAGCGCATCGTGCTCAGCCGGGAATATATTGAACAGCCTTTCGCCAACTGGAATTCGCCGGAACGGATCATGATCAATGTCCATACCCTGTACCGGCATATGGAAGGGCGCACGGATCATCCCCAGGTGCCTGAACTCCTGGGTATTTTGCGCAAGCAGGCCTTGCTGGCCCAGCAGCTTCCCGACGCCCAGCCGGCGGTGATGCGCAAAAGATAGTGATGGATCTTGACGCCTATGCAATTAAGGCTGAGCGTTTTGATTTGCTCACTGCTCTCAATTTAAGCCCAATTCAGATATTCAGTTATTCCGACTGGAATTTACGATTTGTTTTTGAATTTGCTGCGTGTAATTTTGAAACTCCGGCATGAACCGCATCTCCAGCGTTCGGGGACGCTCCAAACCAATGACAAATATTTCATCAACGGTGCTGGGACGGGGCGAGAGCACAATCACCCGGTCGGACAGCAAGACCGCTTCCGGAATGGAATGGGTAATAAATAAAACTGTCTTTTTGCGCTGTGACCAGACACGCAGCAGCTCCAGATTCATCTCATCGCGTGTGAATGCATCCAGCGCACCGAAAGGTTCATCCATAACTAAGAGCGACGGATCGTGGATTAGTGAACGACAAAGCGAAACTCTTTGCTGCATCCCGCCCGATAAAACCTGGGGATATTCATTGCGGAATTCCCACAAGTCCACCAGATTCAACAAGTCTTTGGCCTGTTCCTGGTAGTCGCTGCGGGGCAGCTTAAGAATGTCCAAAGGAAAAAGCACGTTGTCCAGTACCGTGCGCCACTTTAGTAGAACCGGACTCTGGAAGACAATACCGATATCGCTGTGAGGTTCTTGAACTATCTGGCCGTCAACCTCAATAACCCCCCCATTGACCGGTAGTAATCCCGCCAACATTTTGACCAGAGTAGATTTTCCACAGCCGGATGGTCCCACAACAGAAACGAATTCTCCCCGGTTGATAACGAAAGTGATATCCTGAATAGCTAATATCGGCTCTCCTTTTCGCGAGCGGGGAGGGTATATTTTATTGACCTGTTCCATTGAGATGGCAGGCTTTTGGTTATTCAAAATATTATCCACCGCCTGCAGCCATTGGATTGTCACCTTGTTCCGGCCGATACCAGGGAAGTAGTAGTCGCTCAAACAACCCGACAGTGTAAAATAAAATGATCCCTTGGATGGAAAGTATTACTAAACTTGCAAATACCAGGCTCGTTTGCAACTGAGAAGCAGAAAGTAAGATCAAGTATCCCAGTCCTTCACTACCACCGACAAACTCCCCAATAACAGCACCAATGACCACTAAAGTTATGGCGACTTTTGCTCCACTGAAAAAATACGGTAAGGCATTTGGTATTCGAATAAAGCGGAACTCTTGCCATCGACTTGATTTGAGAGATCGTGATAAATCGAGCATATCACTCTCCAAGTCGACAAGGCCAGCCGCAGTACTGACAACAATCGGGAAAAAGGCAATCAAGAAAGCAACAACAACCTTAGAAAAAACGCCGTGTCCGAACCAGATAATAATTAGGGGTGCAATGGCAGTTTTAGGAATAGATTGTGTGAATAATAAAATCGGGTATATCGTATTGCGTAGATAGGGTGTCCAAATAAGAATAATCGCTAGAGGCACGCCTATTAGAATAGAAAGCGCAAAGCCCGCCAGGCTCTCATAAAGGGTAACCAGGCTGTGTTCCCATAAGGCACCAATGTTCTCAATTAGTTCGACTCCGATATTGGCCGGTGAGGGCAGCAGCCACTTGGGTATGTCTAACCAAACTGTGAGCAACTGCCACAGCAGGATCAAACCAATTAGTGTTAGCCCCGGCAAAACAATTCTTCGGATCATGCTCGATGACAGGCTCCCTCTATTTTTCTCACGAAAAACCAGGTGCTAATCGTAGGTACCTTATGTTCTGTTAATTATCCGTGGCCACTTCCTATTATTCTTGGGGCGGTACTTCATCCTTGGAAGGTAAGAAGTCTAAAGTATACATCTCTTCCGCTGTGGGTACATTTTCGGTTAAATCATAGGAGTTGCTGATAACATCAATGGTGCGCTCCATTTGGTCAGCGCTGATGTAACCATACCCATTAGCCAGGACATCTTCCGTCAAAACGGCCGATTTATCCAATTGGAACTGCGCCTCAATAACATCCCGTTCTAATGTGGGTGCGTATTTCAGCATAATATCGACAGCTTCCTCGGGATTTTCATAGGCATAGGCAAATCCGCGATACACACCATTTAAGAACGCTTTAATCGTCTCCGGATTTTCTTCGATAAATGATTCCTTGGCTAAAAAACCATTGGAGTAAATATCCAAACCATAGTCGGAAAACTTGAGAATCCCTAGCTCCATATCATTTTCATTAGCAGCAAGATCGTAATTTGGTTTGGCAGCATAATACTCCGCCAGGCCATCGATTCGCCCGGAGAGCAGTTCGGCGCTGTAAACTTCGTAGCCGATGGTTACGAATTCCACTTCGTTGATGTCAAATCCCGCAATATCAGCAAAACTGGGAAATACACGCCGCACCGAGTCACCAGCGGCCGCGCCTATCTTTTTCCCTTCCAGGTCCTGGGGTGAATTGATCGGCTCATCTGCTGGAAAAATCACGGCGTGGGGAGGCAGGCCATAAACCATGCCAATCAACTTAACATCCACCCCTTCGGTACGACCTACCGCCAGTGATCCTGTGTCCCCAAACCCAATCGTAGTACTGCCGGCAGCTACTTTTTGTACCGCATCGGCTGAGCCATAGCCACGCACAATTTCTACTTCTAAACCTTCCTCCTCCCAGAACCCTTTATCCAGGGCAACGAAAAAGGGGACATGTTGTCCTACAAACGCCCAATCTAGGCCAAATACGATCTCATTACCATCTATTGAGTCGGTTTCAGTGGAATCGGTTTCAGAGGTACTATTATCTTCTGCAGGCGTAGATCCCACATTCTGACAAGCCACGAGGATAAATAACAACAATATTACCAGGGGATAGAGAGTCAATCTCTTCTGCAACATAGCCGTGCGCCTCCTTTGTTGAAAGCTAGATCTACATCGTGAAAGTATTTTAGCTAACAGTATATACTACTGTAAACACCCTATTTTGACAATGCCACATTTAGCGTCCGAACATCATTGAAGAATGTGCGTCGAAAGCCAAGCACCTGACGAACCTGTTTCAAGCCAAAGGTTGAAGTGCTAACAGATGGGCAATCTCAATGCCATCATCCAAATTATCCCAATAGATGGCATAACCACCGGGTTCAAGAGACCATTGCTCGCGATCTTCGGGTGATGCATTGGTTAACCACTGTAACCATTCAATTTTGCCGAGGGGAACGCTTATGATACGACCATCGTCTAGTGAGACATGAAGAATGTCCTCAGTAAATGAAACAGCGGAAGCCGAGACGGTTGATTCAATATTATTGGCTAAAGTAATCATTCCACACCTGTAGTAATTTTTCTTGATTTCTTTGAGTTAAGCGCAGTATTTTGTTAAGTTCTGCTGGATTGTAACCACGATTATATTGAACTGATACAGATCGCAACCAAATTTTGGCGACATTCTCAGCTTTTATGACATGAACATGTGGTGGTTCAAATATATCTGATGAATAAAATCTAAACTTATAACCGTCAATAATAACAGTAGGCATAATTACAATTCCTGTGAGATTATAACATACTGTTCGGTAAATATCTCTTACTCGCAATTGATGTGAAACTTTTTAAAATGGACGGGTATAGCAATCGTCTGTACAGAGATTATAGACTTGGATAGAATGGTTTGGGTAAAATTGGACAGATGATCAACTAACATCATGATACTTATTGAGAGATGATGGATCTTGAAACCTATACAATAAAGGCGGAACATTATTTACGCACGCTGTGCGCCGTTCGGCCGAACCGGCGCACCGGATCGGCGGGGAACCGGGAAGCGGCCGAATTTTTTGCCCAAACGGTTCGCCGGTTGGGCTACACGGCCGATACCACCCCTTTTGCCTGCCTGGATTATGTTCGCGAGGATGTGCAGCTAACGCAGGCCGGCCGCTCTTTTGATGTGCTGACCAGCCCTTATTCTTTGGGTTGTGATGTGACGGCCGAACTATTGGCCGTCTCCACCGTTGAAGCACTCAAAAACAGCGACTGTCGAGGCAAGATCTTGCTCATGCATGGCGAACTCTGCACCGAGCAAATCATGCCCAAAAATTTCGTCTTCTATAATCCGGAGCACCACCAACAGTTGATTGCTCTGCTGGAAGAAAAAAGAGCGGCGGCGATCATCACGGCCACAGCGCGCAGCCCGGAAATGGTCGGGGCGCTCTATCCCTTTCCCTTGTTCCTGGACGGCGATTTTGATATTCCCAGCGTTTACTGCACTGATGTTGTTGGGCAGGATCTGGTCGCACGACAGGGGAAACAGTTCAGCTTAATTATCCAAGCTCGGCGAATTCCATCGCAAGCCGCCAATATTGTGGCCCGGCTGAATCCAGGCGCGCTGCGCAAGATCGTCGTAACAGCGCATATTGATGCTTATGAAGATTCACCTGGCGCTATTGACAACGCGTCGGGCACGGCCGTTTTGCTCTTGCTGGCGGAAATGTTAGCCGGCTATAAGGGACCATACGCCATTGAAATCACCGCCTTCAACGGCGAGGATCATTACAGCGCCGCCGGACAGATGGATTATCTGCAGCGCTATGCGCAGGACCTGGCTAGCATCAAACTGGCGATCAATGTGGATGGCGTCGGTTATAGAAAGGGCCGGGCGGCCTATTCATTGTATGGATGTCCACCGCAGATCGAACAAAATGCGGAAGATGCTTTCGCCGGATTCGACGGGCTGGTGCGCGGGGACCCCTGGTTCAGCGGCGACCACATGATTTTTGTGCAGCATGGGGTTCCCTGTATTGCGCTGACGGCCGAAAGGATCGCCGATTTGATGCACACTGTGGTCCACACGGCCGAGGATACACCGCAATTAATTGACTTATATAAGCTGGTCGAAATCGCATACGCTTCGGCCGTCTTCATAAAGTTGATTACCTGAACCTACTTCAATCCGTGTTGCCAAATATCAATTTTAAGTTATAATAGTTGTACTATTGTACATACTATGAAAGGGTCAACTATGGACTACGTAGTTGTCGATGCATCCGTACTTATTGCCGTTATTACAAATGAACCAGAAAAAGCGAACCTTGTTCAATTTACTCAAAATGTGGACTTGATCGCTCCCCAATCTGTTCATTGGGAAATCGGAAATGCCTTCTCGGCTATGTTGAAACGCAAGCGGATCAAAAAATCAGATGCTCTAATGGCAATAAGAGCGTATCAATCAATTCCCATTCGCTTTGTTGATGTTGAATTGGAAGAAGCCGTTGAGCTTGCCAGTTTACTTGATATTTATGCCTATGATGCTTATATGATCCGCTGCTCAATAAAATATAAATCTCCTTTGCTTTCCTTAGATAGGAAGCTGAACAATTCTGCCAAATCGGTGAATGTACAGGTTATAGAGGTGATAACATGAGTGCTGTTTATACTTATTCTGAAGCCCGACAAAACCTGGCTTCATTGTTGGAGAAGGCTGCTCAAGAGGGCCAGGTCCGCGTTAGAAGAAAGGATGGTCAAATATTTTTAATTATTCCTGAAATAAAGGACGGGTCACCACTAGATATTGAGGGGATTGACTTGGATCTAACCAAAGAAGAGATCGTGGAATTCATCCGCGAAGGCCGCAAATTCAGTTAAATCCAGTAAATAAACGAGCATCACCGATATCCATAGACCAGCGAGCGTAATTCTTGTATCCAACATAACAATCTCCCCAATTAAAGTAAATAACCTACTGACCCGGCAGGTTTGAAAT
Organism: Anaerolineae bacterium; assembly: GCA_028277515.1. Next base: position 2,603 of record JANQGC010000202.1, on the reverse strand, counting down.
AGGCCGCGAACAAGAACGGATTTACGCAGATAGAAAATCCAGCATCATCAGCGTGAATCAGTGTCCACAATAATGACGACATTGCCCCTTTTGCGGCCTGTGTCGACGTAGCGATGCGCTTCGACCGTTTCCTCCAACGAATAGCGGCGGTCGATATACGGCTTGATCGCCCCTTGCTCTATTAGTTTCTTAATTTCCAGCAACTCTGCGCGCCCTTCGCGCGGCGAGCCAAAAATGACCTTTTGGTCACCTCGAAGCGCCGTCCAGGCGGATTGCAGCCCTTCTTTCAGCCCACCGGCGCCGGCGATGTACAGTCCCTTGGGTGCCAATACTTCACGACAGCCCGCAAATGAGCTTTTGCTGACGGTGTCAAAGATGACATCATATTGTGTTTGTCCTTTGGTGAAATCTTCCCTGGTGTAATCAATGACCTGGTCCGCCCCCAAAGAGCGCACCAATTCCAAATTCCTGGTGCTGCAAACGCCGGTCACTTTCGCGCCATAATGTTTGGCAATTTGTACGGCAAAGGAACCCACACAGCCTGATGCGCCGTTGATCAAGACTTTTTGGCCGGGCTGGATGTTGGCTTTGTCTTTCAGGAAGTAGACGGTCGTGCCCGCCCCAAAAGAAACGGCCGCCGCATCTTCATAGCTCATCCCTGCCGGAATCTTGACCAAACCTCCGTTTGCCGGCCGGCAGACATATTCCGCATATGCGCCCAACGTCCCGCTGTCAATGCCGAACACGCGGTCGCCAATTTGAAACCGGGAAACATCCCGACCCATCGCGACGACCTCCCCGGCTACCTCAACCCCTAAGATCGGCTTTCTCGGTCCGGTCAGGCCAAACATTAAGCGCGGTGCAAAGCCCAATCCAGCGGGCACAAAGGTGAAACCGCGCATATTAACATCCCCGGTCGTTACCGTAGTGGCATGAACCTTGATTAAAACTTCACTATCCTGGGGTGTCGGTTTTTCGACCTCTCGGACGTGCAGCACCTCAGGCGGCCCATACGCCGTATAGACGACTGCTTTCATGGTCCTGATTTCCTCGTTTACTCTTTCATTTGTGGAATTTAATTCTATTTCTGCCACCAGATGTTCTCCTTCATGATCGATGATTGCGGTATCAATGTTCACAGGATAGCCGGTAGCTGGTGGTACTGTCATACCCCTTTGGTAGTAATTGTGATTGTGCTGTGTTCAATTCGGATAGTGGCGCGGAACGGCTTGTGGGCAGATTAATTATGAGGCGATTAGCAGTCCCAATTCTTTGGCCCTGGCCACGGCCTGATAACGATTATGCACATCAAGTTTGCTGTAAATATTACGTGTGTGCACCTTAACGGTATGTTTGGAAAGATAAAGTCGGGCGGCGATTTGCGGGTTGCTCAAGCCCTGGGCGATCAGCAAAAGCACTTCCAATTCCCGGGCGGTCAGGGGATCGACCAGGGCGCCTGACGCCGAAGGAGAAATAGCCAGGTCTGGTCCTGGCAATTCGTCCGCGGAAAAGGCCAATAATAAGTGCTGCACATAGTCGGGAGCATGGCCGCGGGCAAGGACCTGGCCTAGTAAACGGGCCATAGGCGCGCCTTCATCTGTAAAAATACGGACATAACCTTCAGGTTCAGCCAGGGTCAGAGCGCGTTCCAGTGGCCGGAGCGCCGCCTCAGCATGCCCCCCCGCCTGGGTGGCTAAGGCCTGTACAATGAGGATTTCGATGACGCTGCCCCACCGGCCCTTACTTTCCGCAGCAATGCGCAGGCGCTCTAAGAGGTCTAAAGCTTCTTGCCTGGCGCCGGCGGACCGGCTGCGCTCGTTGGCTGCGATTAATACCCGCGCCAGAACAAGATGGGCGAATTCCGTTAAATAAGAAGGTTCATCATCAATCTGCAAACCCTGTTTTTGTATCCAGGCCTGCGCCTGGGCCACATCCCCCTGGCGCAAATATACCCTGGCCTTTAAGGCGGCAATAGGACGGCTGTCAGGGACCGGATTGGGGATGTACACCTGGGCGGCTTCGTCTAAATGGGCAAGGGCTGCCGCCGGATCGCCCGCGGACTCACTGAATCGGGCCAGGGCGATTTGCCGGCGGTATGGCCAATCAATCAGGGTGCTTTGTTCGCCCAGGGTTTGGCTAGTTGCTAAGTGCTGGTTCGCTTTTTCGCTCTCCCCCATTTCATGATAGAGCACAGCCAATCCTAAATGATGGTGGGCGGTGATCGATGCCAACTGGGAATCATTTTTCCGGGCCAGTTGAATCGCCTGCTCATATATCCTTACGGCTTCCCGAAGACGGCCAAGGACCATTAAGATATCAGCCAGGGCAAAACTACTGGCTACGGCGAAATAGATTTGGTCTGCCTGGCGCATGCTCGCGATCCAATCAGCCAGTGCCTGGCGAGCAGCCTGCAATTCACCGGCCGACCAATAGGTAACCCCCAGCATGGCATGCGCCTGGGCGCGCCGCATAACATTGTCTTCCGGAATTAGCGCTAGGGCTAATTGCGCATAGTGCACCGTGGCCGGAATATCGCCCTGGTACTGGGCATAGTTCCCCCTTACCAGCGCGATTTCGGCCGGCAATTGGTGCAGGGCCTCTTC
>JANQGC010000194.1 GCA_028277515.1 Anaerolineae bacterium | reverse complement strand
TTTGGTGTTCATTCTACTGGACGTGCCAGCGGCTAATATTACTGCGACTTTTTCAGACATAATTATGTTCCAAAAGACAGCCATCTGCCAACGGCGGCTTCATCTATTTTGATTTTTAATCTTTCAATTTTACATTTCTCAAGTTGTCTTGCAGACAACTTGAAGTAGCTACCCGGCCAGGACTCGAACCTGGAATACAAGTACCAAAAACTTGAGTGTTGCCAATTACACCACCGGGTAATTTGCATATAACATATAAGATAGAACATATAACATTTGTCCGAATCAAGGGCCCGACAACATTGCAAAACTCCGGCGCAAAAATATATGTTATACGTTATATGTTAAATATCATATGTATCTGCTGTCGCGGTAGCGACTTGTTCCCAACCGAGGACTGAGCCGACCATGCCGCGTAACTGTCGGCCCCACAAGCAGTTAAACCTCGTTCAACCGCCTACCCCTTGGGCAGGGAATATATCCGAACGGAGTAATATACACAAATAAACCCATTCTTGCAAGGATTTTTCAGATTTTAGATCATAGAATTTAGTATCTCCGCGTGGGCAAAACCTGGCTTCGCCAGAACTTACCCACCCTACGAAGCGGTAAACGCTCCCTGTGTCATCTCGACCGGAGCCGAAGGCGTAGTGGAGAGATCTTTAAACCTCCGGAGCTGGCAAGATTTCTCCACTACGTTCGCTGCGCTCACTTCAGTCGAAATGACCTGAGTGGAGGCCTTCCTGGTTATTGTTTACTCAATAAATTAGTGATCTATCCATGCTATTAAAAGTATCATGAGTATAGTGATTGCAAATACCACAATTGCGCCAAAGATAAAACTTTGACTGTTTTATTTGACAACCCTAACTTGTGACTCCCTACTAAATCTTTAAGCTGTCGACTTTCCCTGAAAAAATAAATTAAAAAGTCTGTCTTAATGCCTTCTTTACAACGAAAAAATATATTATCGCGCCGAGACAAAAATAATTCATCGTCAGCGCAATCGCTAGCGCCCAGATCAATTTATCCCACCTGCCCTGCGGCGAGATCGGATGGGCAAAATTGTTATTGTCGCGTTTAAGACAGTCAATCAGCATACACAACCAGAATACTATAAAAGCCAAAACAATTAAAGTTGAGAAAGGAAATCCAGTCATCATACCACGAAACGCATTAAACAAACCGTTGGGTACGAACCAATGAGGAAAAACTAAATGTAAAATCATTGTCTTGCTCCATTAAGAAAACGGCCCCTCGTTTCTAAGGGGCCATTATTACTCAGATCGTTCAAGATGTAATATTTCCTAGAGCGCTTTCATTTTGATCTTGCCGTTGATCTTCATCGGTATAACCATTTCGCCTGGTTGCCCTGGTGCGTTCGGGGCTGTGACTGAACCGGTGAAGTTCATGTTGGCGTCACTCCTAACCATCCAGCCAGTATTTTTATCAACTGTGTATGAACCCTTAACTGTACCAGCCATTTTCAGCTTCATGCCCATCATGCCGGCAGCCTCTTCGCCATCGCCACCGACGTCCAACTTGGCGTCCTGAGACATAATGACATCATTGCCACGAATTCCAAGAACCTTGTAATCAATGTTCATGTTCATAGGGAAACCGAAATTCATGTTCATTTCCTGGTCCCATGAGTCACCGATGCCGACAGGATTTTCAGGATAGGCTGGCATCATGTTAGAGCCGGTCATTTCCTTCATCATGTCCTCACTAAACATGCTGTCCATCATTGAACGAACCATCTGCTTTTGCTGTTCCATTTTCTCCGGTGGGCAATTGGGATCCATGTTTGGCAAGGTCTCAATCATCTTGTCAATCATGTCGTCCATCATTTCCTTGAAACCCGTCATGCTGATCATTTTAGCTCTGTCGTTCATTTTGCATTTCATTGACTTGCCAACTAATGCGGCATACATCGCGGACATTGGATTGTCAGAGCCCTGTGCCGCATCCGGATTGTTTGAATCAAAAGAAATGTTGCCCATCGGGCCTGTCATTTGCATCTTCATGGAATCGAAAACCATTTCCATCTCCATAACGCCATTGGGCTCGACGTTGAGAACATTATATTTGATTCCCATCTCCATATCCTGAGATATAACCTGTTTTTGCCCCTGAATTTCCTGGTCGATGACCTGTTCCAT
>JANQGC010000152.1 GCA_028277515.1 Anaerolineae bacterium | reverse complement strand
GCGCGATCAACCCCCTTTACCAGGTTGATGTCGTGGCTTTGCCCTGGCCGACGATTTTGCGCACCTTCCGTGTAGGCCAGAACCCGATCACCTTCAGTGGCTGGCTGGAAGATATCCATGATCCGCACAACTGGGTCCAACCCTTCACTTATGGAACCTACGGCGGACGGCAGCAAATGCCGGAAGATATGAGATTGCAGTTCCTGGAAATGGGAGCAGCCGCAGTTCTGAGCGCCGACCCTGCTGAACGTGAAGAGCAGTACTTCGGAATTGAACAGTTATTCTTTGACGAAGCGGTCTCAATTCCCTTGATCCAGGCCTCTGGCGCCCGCTATGAACAACGCTATGCGGATGGTTATACATTCCGCATTGGTTTATCGGTAGATAATCCATTCTATTACGGTATGTCCCTTGACGGCGGCCAATAAGAGAATGTGATTTTTTCTAAACAAACCTCCGAGGATTTCAAACCAACATTAAAGTCGTTCCGTCCATGAATCCTCGGAGGTCCTAAATAAGCTGCTTATATACTCCTCGCAGAAGTGCCTGGCCGGTTTTAACATCTCCGGCCAGGCACAAATCCTTAACATCATGGAGGAATCATGGTTGCATTTATTATTCGCCGATTATTGACACTGCCGATTGTTTTACTAGGGGTCACGTTGATGATCTTCGGCATGCTGCAATTTTTGGGACCGGTGGAGCGCTCGGCGCTGTATGTGCGGGATATCCCCAAGACGGAAAGCCAAATCGACGCCGTCATCGCTAAATATGGTTTGGATGATCCTCTGTTGGTACAGTATTGGACCTGGCTGACCGGCCGCGTCGATCCGGCCACTGGTGAGAGGGTTGGGGGCGTACTGCGCGGCGATCTCGGTTTCTCAAGAACGGGCCGCGAACCGGTCATCGACTTGTTAAAACGGCGACTGCCGGCGACGCTTGAACTCTCATTGTGGTCTTTCATTCCCGTCATTGGTGTCGGTGTTTGGCTGGGCGTCGTGTCCGCTTTACACCACAATAAGCCGATCGATCAAATTTCGCGCGTGATCGCCATCCTGGGCTGGTCATTTCCTACATTTGTATTTGGCCTATTAATGTTGTTAATCTTTTACGCCCGCCTTGACTGGTTTCCACCCGGCCGTTTATCTCCGGAGTTCAGCCAGGAGGTGCTCAGTCCGGAGTTCACCCAGTATACAAAGATGATGACCGTTGACGCCTTGTTGAATTTTCGGTTGGATATTTTTTGGGATGCCCTGCGGCACCTGGTCCTGCCGGTGATCACCTTATCGGTGGTGATTTCAGCGTTGTTGTTGAAGGTGACCCGGTCATCTATGTTGGAGGCCATGCGCCAGGATTATGTGGTAACGGCGCGCTCAAAAGGATTGCATGAAAAAACGATTGTCAACCAGCATATCCTGCGCAATGCCCTGATTCCGGTTGTGACCATCGCCGGGGTGACCATCGCCGGCCTGCTGAATGGCACGATCGTTGTGGAAGTGATCTTTAATTATCCCGGCATTGGCTCAGCGGCGGCGGCGGCAGCGTTGAGCCTGGATGTCTTGACGATGCTGGGTTATGCCTTGTTTGTTGCCGTTTTATTCGTGGGAGCCAACCTGGTGGTTGATGTTTTATATGGTGTGCTTGATCCGCGAGTACGACTGTCCTGATGAGGTAAATGATGAGCAGTGTAACTGAATTAGCGGATACGACAAACCCGGCTTATCAGGGTCAGGGTTATTTTAGACCACAATCACGCCTGGAGCGCCGGCTGGGTCCTGAATATTACCGCCTGCTGAAGGGTATTGTGACCAATCCCTTGTCCGTATTGGGGATTTTGATTATCAGCGGTTTTATCTTTATGGCGCTGTTTGCGCCTATCCTGGCGCCGCCTCCTGATGCAAGGTGGGACACGACGATTATTCCGCGCGATGGTTACAGCGCGGAACCCTCTCCCCCAGGGACACCCTGGATAAACTCCCCTCCCGAATCGGTCCCTCTCTGGTATAAGCTGATAACCGGCAATGAAGAGTGGACGCATATCATGGGCACGGCATCCGGCCAGTATGATATCTGGTATGGGATTGTGTGGGGCAGCCGCACGGCGCTCCTTTGGGGTACGTTTGTGGTGGTCGCTTCGGCCGTGATCGGCATCCTGATCGGCGCTGTGGCCGGATTTTTCGGTGGGTATGTTGATGAAGGATTGATGCGTCTCGTCGAAATTTTCATCGCGTTTCCCTTTCTGGTGGGTGCCCTGATTTTATCATCCCTATTGGTCCCGGTTTTCGGCCGCAGCATCTGGCCGGCCGCCATCGCCCTGATTGTCTTTCGCTGGACCGGCTATGCCCGCTTGCTGCGCGGCGATATGCTGTCTACCAAAGAGCGCGAGTATGTGACTGCGGCGCGGGCCAGCGGGGCTTCCGACACCCACTTGATCGTGCGCCACGTGCTGCCCAATGCGATTTTTCCGACGATGGTTTTCCTTTCCCTGGATATGGGGGCGATCGTTCTCTCCTTTGCTACCTTGAGCTTCCTGGGCATTGGGGTGCAGGTTGGATTTGCCGATTGGGGGCAAATCATCAGCGCCGCGCGGGATTGGATTCTCACTTTGGATCAACATTGGTATATCGTCGTTTTTCCTGGCCTGGCCTTGTTGTTATATGGTTTGGGTTGGAACTTAATCGGCGACGCACTACGCGATATTCTGGATCCCAAGCTGCGTGGTTAGACCTTGTTTTATGGTGAGAATGCCACGCATTCTTAAGAGTGGACGCGGATGAGAGGTGAGAAGAGCTGATTTTCTTCTCCGCTTTCATCCGTTCTCGTCCGCGTCCTAAATAGGCAATATGAGACGGCATCTTCTCGCGGCCGGGCTACTATTGATTTTAGCATTGACCTGGAGCAGCCTGGTCGCCGCCGGCCAAATTGAGCCGGCGCAGGTTCCTATTTCTACCGCAGGTACGGGGGCGCTGCCGGTAACACCGACGCCCACAATCGACCGCCTGGCAGCGCCCCCTACCGTCTACCCTCCGACACAGGCCGATGATGGCGCGCAGCTTTTCTGGCTTTACTGCCAGCCCTGTCATGGGGACCAGGGGCAGGGTTTAACCGATGAATGGCGGGCGCAATACCCGGAGGATCATCAAAATTGCTGGACCAGTGGTTGTCATGGCCAATCGCCATACCCGGAGGGGTTTATATTACCGACCAGCGTACCTGCTGTGATCGGTGAAGGCAGTCTGTTCCATTTTGCTACAGCGGGACAACTATATCATTATGTTCGTGCGGAAATGCCCTATGAGTATCCGGGAAGCCTGGCGGATGAAGAATATCTGGCGATCAGCGCGTTTTTAGCCAGGGCACATGGGGCTGATGTGGGGCAGGGATTGACGGCCGAAAATATCGAGCAGATACGGCTCCGTCCCACACCTGTGGTCAATGATGTTGAGACAGGCGGGCAAGAGCGTTGGCTGGCTGGCGGCGGACTCTTGATGTTATTGTTGGTTGGGGGTGGGTGGCTTCTGTTGCGTAGACAGTGAGAAAAATTTGGATCTATTCACTAATTGTGACCCTGACAATCAATTGCCCCTGATTATCATCCAGGCCATCATCATTTGGACCAAGCCAGAGCGTTCCCTCACTATTACTAATATATTCCAACTGGTTGCCAAAAGCGGCCGGTAAGCTCGTACCGATGCCACCGACTAAGGTCATTATGGGGCTATCTGGGACAGGGAAGGTCGCCTTGTTCAAAACCTGTGTATCCCCTTCCGGGCCAACCAGTGGCCATATCGAAGGGGGCCCTGCTCTCCAACTGCCTGATAAGTATTCAATTGTTAGGCGTTGGCCGGGCTGGACATTGATCCCGGTTTCGGTGCGGGCTGTGGTGCCGTCAACAATAACCTCGATTGAACGATTAAGTGGTGGCATAGGGGATGGCGTCATTGTTGCTGTTGCAACCGGTGTTGGACTGGCCACGAAGGTTGGTTCCTCGGTCGGGATTGGCGTATGCGTTGCTGTGCTTAAGCCGGCAATAATTGATTCACCATCTGAATTTTGAGGATTTTGTGCGGTCATTGCGGACGGCTCTATGGGTGGAGACTGAGCGCTGCCTTCGAGTAGGTCATCAGTGGTAGGTAAGGCAACGGGATTAAGCAATCGCGTATACACAAAAATAGAACTGGCTGCACATAAGATAAATAAAAGAACTACCGCCAGGAGAGGAAATAACCAATTTCTACTGCGGATTTTTTCTTCAACGATAGTCGTTTCTTCCGTTGAAGGGCGGGAAACTGGCGCTGTGTCAATAAGGGTAGGCAAGGTTCCTCCCTGGTCAATCGCTGCTTGCAAGGCAGCCGCCATGTCGCCCGCCATTGGAAAGCGGTCTGCCGGCTCTTTGGCTAGTGCTCTTAGTAGGACTTTTTCTACAGGTTCAGAAAGTGCATGGTTGATCTGTCGAGGCGGGGGCAAAGGATCGTATATATGCTTCATCACGGTCGCGATGGGTGTTTCAGCTTGAAATGGCACTTGACCAGTCACCAATTCATAAAGAACAATACCGAGAGAGTAGATGTCACTTCGTCTATCTAGTTTCTTGCCTTGTCCTTGTTCAGGTGACATATACTCTGGTGTACCGATGATTCCCCCGGTGCTGGTAAATCTCGTTGCCGTGGAAAAAATCTTGGCAATGCCAAAATCTGTCAGTAAGCAATTGCCACTCTCGTCGATCAATATGTTGCTTGGTTTGACATCACGATGGATGAGGTGTTTGTTGTGGGCATAATCTAGACCGCTCGCTATTTGAGAGATGATTGTTGGGATTTCCTGTAATGGAATTGGTTTCTGTTGGATTAAATCTACTAAGGTTCCGCCTTGGATATAAGGCATGACGATATAGGTATAGCCTTCACTCTGCCCGTAATCAAATACAGGTAGGATATGGGGATGCTGTAATTGAGCCAGAATTTGAGCTTCTTGGTGAAAGCGACCGACAAATTGCGGGTCCTCAGCAAGGCGACGAGGCAATACTTTTAAGGCGACATAGCGATCTATGCCTGGCTGGTATCCTTTATAAACAGCAGCCATTCCCCCTTCACCAAGCGGTTCTATCACCTGGTAGGGACCAAATTGTTTTCCGGTAATGTTATCCAATTGATTCCCTCTTTCTTTTATCGCGCATTCACCTGCTAAAGTGATGTTTTATTTATGGAACTTGCCCGGTCTGAGCTAATCTCCCACCATTGCTATGAGTTGTTCCGGTAGTACTTTGATGGCCACCTCGCGTTTCATACTGGGATCATAAGCCCTATATACGGTGACCATCCCTCCTTCGCCCAATTCTGAGATGATTGAAAACCGGCCGATCATAAAACCCTCCAATTATTAATCCACAAACTTTCTGCAGCGTAAGATACGTTATACACCTAAGTCATATGTATTTTGTCATGTAGTGAGAAGCTAAATTTCACATGAACCAGTCAAGAGAGCCATCACAATGAGTACATTCAACACGATTTATTGTACACTGGTAATTATCCAAAACTATATGAAAAAAGGTTACTTGTCAAGGTGAATTACTGGCTTTGAGTGTGATTATGTGATTACTATTTGTGGAGGGAAGAGGAAAGAGACGGAATAGAGGGTGTGAACGAGAAAAAGTCTTCCCAAGGTCAATATAAAAAACCTGAAAATGACATCAAGAGTTGGCCGGCAACCTTTATCGCAAGAAGGTTGGAACTGCTGCCACGATATCGGCCGAAGGATTGATTAGGAGATGCATCAATCCCTGTGTAGAGTGGCGAGTTGTTGACTTTGCTCACGAACAATATGACACAAGGAACGAATCACACTGGCCGATATTTCCGGGCGGTCGGCTATGATTTCATCAAATGGCTCTTTTTTGAGGCGGAGTAGAAGGGTGTTTTCAAGGGTAGATACGGAGGCAGAACGGGTTTGCGGGTCCAGCACAGCCAGTTCGCCAACGGTCTGGCCTGGACCGATGGTCAGGATCTCTTGACCCTGGCTATGCACACGGACACGGCCGTCAACAACAATGTAAAGACCATCTTCAATCGCTCCCTCTTCAATGAAGGTATCATCCGCTTGCAGTTCAACCTCTTCCATACACTCAGCGACCGGCGCCAACGCATAGCCGGGGATGCCGGCAAACATGGGGATATTGCTCAGGATAGCTACCTTTTCAATCGTGATTAACATTGATGTTCTCCTCAATGGTACATGAGGGCTTTCGTCCCGCCAGCTTTTTATTATATCTATTTACGAATGCTAAACCAGCGAAGGTGAGGGATGAGCAGGGCAGTTCCAAAGTCAGATTCGTAACCGCGATTTCACAATCGCGTTCTTGTGCATACGCCAGAGCGCGAAAATGATTTCGCGGTTACGGTACGATAATTGG
>JANQGC010000150.1 GCA_028277515.1 Anaerolineae bacterium | reverse complement strand
CCAATTATCGTACCGTAACCGCGAAATCATTTTCGCGCTCTGGCGTATGCACAAGAACGCGATTGTGAAATCGCGGTTACGAATCTGACTTTGGAACTGTCCTGACGTTAATAATGGCCTTTCATAGAACGGAGGTGCCGGATTGAATAATTCCATAAATAAGATTTTAATTGAGACAAAAACTATCGCCGTCGTCGGCTTTTCCAGGCGACAAAGTCGGGCCGGCTATTATGTTCCAGCCTATTTACAGGGGCATGGCTATCGTATTATCCCGGTAAACCCTTATCTTGAGGAAGCGCTGGGCGAGAAGGCGTACCCGGACCTGGCATCTATTCCGCATCCGGTGGACCTGGTGTTGGTTTTCCAGCGCAGCGAAAAGGTTCCCCCTTTTGTTGACCAGGCGATTGAGGTTGGGGCTAAAGCGGTCTGGATGCAGCGGGGAATATATAATGAAGCGGCCGGTAGAAAAGCGCAAGAAGCCGGGTTGGGTGTAGTGCAGGATTCTTGCATGATGGTTGAGCATAGGGTGCGCAATGTGCATTAAATTGGTCCAACCTTTTAGATTGGACCAATTTCAAACTCTATGCTAAACTTAAATCCCGGTGCAAGATATGTTTTTATGGTATGCGTCGGAAAAAGATACAAGACCTGCGGGTGATATTTTACCCGCAGCCCATCAAATGGATGTCAAAGCCCGATCCTGAAGGATCGGGCTTTTTTTCTGCCTTATATCGAGAACATTCTTGCTTGCGGAAAAAACAAACAGGAATGTTTGTACCCGTAGCGTAAGCTTTCTAGCTTGCGCCTTGAACAAACAGGAATGTTTGTTTTACAGATTTGTAGCGTAAGCTATCCAGCTTGCGCCTTGAACAAACAGGAATGTTTGTTTTACATTAAATTTATTTTAAGGAGATTGAAATCATGATCATCGACCAATTAAAACCCTTATTCGATTACGATCAACTGCCCCGGAAAACCTTCACCGGCAACGGCTTGACCAACATGGACGTCATATCGGTAAAGCAGTTTGATCGTGACAAGCTGGCCTACATTTTTGGCCGGGCACGTGAAATGCGCGAAATGGTGCAGCGTGTAGGCGAAGTTGATTTACTGAAGGGCAATGTTTTGACCTGTCTCTTTTATGAACCAAGTACGCGCACCAGTTCTTCTTTCATCGCGGCCATGGAACGATTGGGTGGTGCGGTGATTCCAATTACCCAGGGCGTCCAGTTCAGTTCCGTCAGCAAAGGGGAAACATTGGCTGACACCGTGCGCACATTGGAGCAGTATTCGGATGCCATTGTGCTCCGTCATCCGCAGGTTGGATCGGCTCAATTGGCGGCCGATTATTCCGGCATACCGGTGATCAATGCCGGCGATGGCGCGGGCGAGCATCCCACGCAAGCGTTGCTTGACTTGTTCACCATTCGCGAAGAATTGGGCCAGATTGATGGTTTGAATGTGGCTATGGTCGGCGATTTGCGCAACGGCCGAACCGTCCACTCCTTAACTAAACTCCTGCTGCATTTCGACGTCAACCTGCGCTTCGTCTCACCGGAAATCTTGCGCCTGCCCCTGGCCATCATGAACGAGGTACGTGATGCGGGCATTGAAGCGCGGGAGACCCATGATGTGGCTGATGTCATTGATAATGTAGACGTACTATATGTCACTCGCGTACAAAAAGAACGCTTCGCCGATTTAGCCCAATATGAAGAGGTCAAGGATCATTACGAAATTACTCCGGATATTATGGATCGTGCCAAAGAAAAAATGGTGATCATGCATCCCCTGCCACGTGTGGGTGAAATTCATTACAGTGTGGACGACGATCCACGGGCAGCCTACTTCCGCCAGGTGCAGAACGGGATGTACATTCGCATGGCCTTGTTAGCGGCCGTTTTGGGAAAAGCGTAATGAGTGGCGGGTAGCGAGTAGTCAGAAGTCAGTGAACAGTAAACAGTCACTGCTTACTTACTGTTTACTGCTCACTGCTCACTGCTTACTGCTCACTGCTCACTGCTCTTTGAATCCGCTTGGCACATTGTGTCATTCGGCAAAGAGGACGTTATAGATACCCCTGGTGGCCGCCACCGGGTCATCTGACTGCCAGACACGACGGCCGATAGCGACACCGGCCGCGCCGCCGGCCACGGCGTCACGAACCATCTGAACCGTGTTATCGTCGTCACCTTTGCTAGGACCCCCGGCGACGATGATGGGTACCGGCGCTGAGGCCGTGACATGGCGAAATTCGGCGACATCACCGCAGTAATTGGTTTTAATAACATCCGCCCCGATTTCCATACCGATGCGCGCTGCATGGGCAACCGCCTCGGCGTCATAAAACTTATCGCCGGGCGGCATCATCTCGGCCACAACCGGCATCTGGTAGCGCGCTGCTTGATCGATCAATCCGGCCAACCAGCGGTAAATATCAATGTCCCCGGAACGGCCGAAAAATACAGAGACAGCCAACGCATCCGCATCCATGCGCAAGGCAGTTTCTAAAGAGGCGATTGGGGTTTCCTGTGACCCTTGTTCGCTCAATCCGGCGGTTAGGCTAACGCGCAGGACAATGCCGGCCGCAGGTGGAATAAGCGGGGCGACCCGCCGGTAAAAGCCGGGAGAAAACAACAAGGCGTTGGCTCCGCCGGCCAGAACGGCCTCCACAATGGAACGGGGGCGATGAATCCCTTGAACCGGGCCTAACCAACCGCCATGATCGAGTGGTGAAAGCAAACAACGTTTTTGCTCACCCACGAATATTCGCTTTAATCTTCTTTCCTTTCCTGTCATTATAATTACTCCTTTGTCATGTCATTATCAATGGCATAGGCCGAAAGGCGAAGTTTTTCAACAGTCCATTGTAATCGCGATTTCCATATCGCGCGCCTTGTGCCGGAACGCGAAATGGATTTCGCGGTTACCAACTACTGAAAAACCGTGGCCGGAAGGTTGGCATATGCCAAAAAATCCGCTAATTTACGGAACGATTGGTAAATAGGTTGGTAAACCGGCCAATTATTGGCTTGAGGCTTGATGATCTGCGGTTGTTCATTAAACGTGCTATTCAAGGCGCTTTCTATCGCAACATTTTTATCCAAAGCATGGGTGCAGTAAGCGAATAAAGGTCTGGTCACGGTCTCCTGTGCAGTGTAGATTTTCAACGGCCGCCGGCAGATGTCAGCAATAATTTGAGCCCAACCGGGCACCAGAGCGCCTCCACCGGATAAAGCGATTTCCTGCACAGGTACGTCAAGTTCCCGGCAAATGTCGATAAGCCGGCGCAGGCTAAAGGCAACCCCTTCTAATACGGCGCGTACCATCTGAAAGCGATCATGAAACAGAGATAATCCATAAAAGCAGCCGCGCAGATCGTCATTCCAATAGGGAGAACGCTCTCCGGCCAGGAAGGGCAGAAACAACAATCCTTCGGCTCCTGGCAATGTTTGATGGACCCGCTCGATCATATCTTCAAAGGTCATTTCATTGGAAAATAACTTATCAAAAGCCCAATCCAGGGCAGCACCGCTGGTGGACATGACGCCGTTTACCAGGTGATAGGGCGCCACATAGTTTAGATATAAGCGATGGTGAGGATCGTGAAATGAATGACCCTCTGCGAGGAGGATGGCGACCATCGCTGAACTGCCCAAACTGCAAGTTAGGCGCCCGTCCCCTGGCGGTGCGCCGGCCAGCAAAGCGATAATATCACCTGCTCCGACAATGACCTTAATATCTTCAGGCAAACCAAGCTGCCTGGCAACCTGCGGCAGCAAAGGTCCGGCGTCGGCATGGGCCGGCCGGATCGGGGGTAAGAGCGCCGGGTCCAGCCCAACAGTGCCCAGGCGGTCAAGCGCCCAATCTTCTTTCTCCCAATCCAAAAGCGCCGCGCCGGCCGCTTCCGTGAGATCGGTCATGAGCCGCCCGGTGAGCCGGTAGCGCAGGTAATCCTTGGGCCAGAGCAGGGCACGTGCTTTGGCCATTTGCTCCGGCCGGTGGCGGGACAGCCAGAGGAGTTTGGGCAGGGTATAGGTGGAATTTAGCTGGTAGGGAGGCAGATTTAACGTTTTGCTCAGTTCGGCCGTTTCCGCCCCGGCCCTTCTGTCTAACCAGAGTATCGCCGGACGCAAGGCGTTTCCCTGCGCATCCAACAACACCGGCGTGTGCATCTGCCCGGTAAGGCCCATAGCCTTAATCGTTTTCAAGCTCCCGGCCCTTTGATTCAACTCTTTTACGGCGGTTATTAATGCTTCCCACCAGGTGTGCGGGTCCCCCTCCACCCAGCCCGGTCGAGGTGTGCGATAGCTTACCGCTTTTTTAACGGAGGCCAGCATACGGCCATTTTGCTTATAAATGACTGCCTTAAGGGATGAGGTGCCGGCATCTATCGTTAAAATATGGGGCTGCTCGTTCATAGTTTACGTGGGTTGTTTTTTTCATAGCTTTCATAAAGTGACAGTCACTTGTCACTTATAATAGAGAGATCATAGTGATTCAAGTGACTGTCACTTAGAGCGAAAACTAAGGATTGATTTCCATCATCACCTTTAACCCTTTTGCATGCTGTACGATATCGAAACCCTGCCGCAGTTCTTCAAGCGGCAGCAAATGGCTGATTAAACTTTCCGTGTCCACCTGCCCATCCTCGATCAGCTTCAGCGCCTGGAAATTATCCTGAGGTGTGCTGTCGGCCGAGCCGGTCAATATATACTCCCCGTAATGAATAAGATTGGGATCGATGTGCAATTCATCTTTAGGATAAATGCCTGCAAAAATATTGAGCCGCCCACCCGGAGCCAGCATGGGCAAGATTTGCTCCACCAATCGCGCGGAACCGACGGCAACAACGGCCGAATCCGCCCCCCACCCATCCGTCACTTCCGAAACAATCGCTCCTAAATCCTCCTCCTGGCCATTCACACCCCAATCAGCTCCCAACTCCAACGCCTTTTGAATGCGCTCCGGCAAGATGTCAACAGCAATCACGCGGGCGCCGAACGTACGCGCAACCTGCATGTGCATCAGGCCAATTGGTCCCAGGCCGACAACGATTTGGGTTTCGCCGGGTTTATTGTGCAGCATATTTTGCCCGCGAACCACACAGGCCAACGGCTCCATAAATGCCGCTGCCTTCAAGCTGGTACTCTCTTTGACCAGATGAATGTTGCGTTGGGGAATGCACACATAGTCGGCGTACCCGCCACCATACTGCTGGTATTGAGGTCGGCGGCACCGGTTTGACAACCCGCGGCGGCAGGCGGCGCAACGGCCGCATTTAACAATGAAGTCGGGCGCGACCGCCTGGCCAATTTGTAAATCCTGCACATTTGAACCCATATCCGCGACCCGGCCGACACATTCATGCCCCAGGACGCGGGGAAAGGGTACGGAAGACTTTCCGGTAAAGGCGCGCACATCCCAGGGGCAGATGCCGGTATAGGCAACCTTAACCAGCACATCATCATCACCCACGTCAAAAATTGAGCGCCGGCGCACCTCCAACTCTCCAGGCGCTTCCGACCACATCTGGCGCATTTCTTCATCTTTCATCTTACAAATCTCCTATATCATTAGCCCTTCGCAGCCCCCAGGGTTAGACCCTGCACAAAATAGCGGTTTAGGAAGAGCGAAATTATTACTGCGGGAACGATGGCAAATAAGCTGGTAACAGCCATATGGCCCCAACTGATTTCTGAGGCACTGAAGGAAGCCAAAATTCCCAGGGGGATGGTTTTGGTTTCCGGTGATGTGAGCATGAGCGCAAATAAAAAATCATTCCAGGAAAAGATGATGCAGTATAAGGCTGAAGCCACAATGCCTGGAACAGAAAGAGGGAGGGCCACTCGAAAGAAGGATTGCCAGTGGGATGCGCCATCAACCAGGGCAGCCTCTTCCATTTCTTGCGGGACACCCTGAAAATAACTGCGCATCATCCACACCACAAAAGCAGCATCAAAAACCGTGTCCAGCAAAATCACCGACGTATAGGTTCCCAGCAACCGCAGATCGCGCATGATCAAATAGAAGGGAATGAGCATGGCAATAGGTGGAATCATCAACAACAGCAAGAAAAAATAGGATGAGAAATTAACGGCAAACGACCGGCTGCGGGCCAGCGCATATCCTCCAGGCACACCCAAAGCCAGGGAAAGCAACGTTGCCCCGGTCGTGATGATGATGCTGTTGAGCATAAAACGCTCGGTATTTGTTTCAGTCAGGACAGATTCAAAATTTCTTAACGTGAAATCAAAAAATATCCATTGCGGGGGAATAGCAAAGGCATCCCTGCCAAATTTGAAGGCGGTCGTGACCAGCCAATAAATGGGCATCATGAAAAAGAAGATCACCAATAAGATCAACCCTTCTTTCGCAATTTTTTCCCATCTGCTTGTTTTCATCATCTATTTTGAATCCTTCCCGAATATTATGTTACCTAAAATTTGACAACTTTTTATCAAATGGTTTTCGCCAATATTCAAGTGAAAAGTTGTCAAATTTCTGTGCTAAAGCTGCTGCCTCTCTAAAACTATGACATACAAAACTGAAATAATGGCTACGACAAATAGAAGGACATTAGCCAGCGATGCGGCATAACCCATATCAAAAAAAGTCATTCCAACGGTAAAAATGTGAAAATTTAAGACGGTAGTAGCTGTACCCGGTCCACCTGAGGTTGTGGCATAAATAATATCGAAAACCTTAAATGATTGCATGGTACGCAGCAGCAAGGCGATGAGAAAGACCGGTTTAAGCAGAGGCAGCGTGATATAAATGAATTGCTGCCAGCGAGAAGCGCCATCCACGACGGCCGCTTCATAAGGGTCATGGGGCAGGCTTTTGATGCCAGCTAAAAATATGACCATTAACAGCGGGCTCCATTGCCAGATGTCAATCAATATGACCGCAGGCATGGCGGTCGAAAGCTCACCCAATGGACCACGTCCCACATCAAGCCCGATTGCTTTCAGATAGTAAGGGATGACACCGAAATCGGCATTGTAAAGTGATTTCCAAACCAGGCCGACAACCAGGCCGGGAATGGCCATCGGGATGAGCAAAAAAGCACGAATGATTTGCATTCGTTTGCTTTCACCGGCCAGCAAGAAAGCCAGGCCCAATCCAATGACGATTTCCAGGGAAACTGTGCCGATTACGAAAATGATTGTGTTCGATAAGGCTTTGATAACTGCCTGGTCCTGGAGCGCTTTGAAGTAATTTTCCAACCCGATAAATGTTCTGATCTGGTCCGGATCGGTCAGCCGATACTTAAAGAAGCTGATAAAAAATGAGAATAAGAGCGGGTAAAGGGCAATGGCCAGGACAAAGATCAGGAGGGGTGCCAGCATCAAAAAGTAATACCATTCTTTGTTGGACCGCCGGCGGGTTAGAAAATTTTTCATATAGAATCTAAGATCTATGGGGACGCGCGTGCGCGTCCCCACAAATAGAATAACGGTTATTGTTTATTGCATCGCTTCTTCAACCTGGGCCTGGGCAGCGTCAAGCGCTTCTTGCGCTTCCAGTTCTCCGACCAGGTAAGAGTTGACGGCCGTGCCCAAAGCATCTTGAATGATGCTGTATTGCGGAATACGCGGGCGATAATCACCATCTCCATTTTCAAATGCTTCTAACAGAACAGGGAACCAGGGATATTCCTCGGTGAGTTCGGGATCTTCCAGGGTGCTGCGGCGAATGGGAGCACCGTCATTGCGAACCCACTCTTTTTGCACTTCAGGACTGCTAAGCCACTTGATGAATTCCCAGGCGGCATCCGGAGCGTCGCTGCTGGCATTGATACCGATTCCCCAACCGCCAAAGCCATACTGAGGTTCCATGCCCTCGGTCACGGGAGCCAGGGCAATGTCAACATTCCCGACAACAGTTGAAATTTCCGGATCTTCATACCCGGCGCGGGCAATACTCCAACCTTCCATTAAGGCCACGTTACCGGTTCGGAAGGCGGTTTCGCGTTGATCCCACCAATAATCGGTGGCTCCTGGCGGCGCGTAATTGAAAAGCTCGCCAAAGAATTCCAGGATTTCCACATTCTCAGCGGAGTTGAGCGCGGGATTTCCTTCTTCATCCAGGATAGTTCCGCCATGCTGCTGAACCCAGGCCATGTAATCCTGAGCCACGGCCGGACCTTTGGCCCCAAGCAAGGCCATGCCATAAAAATCATTATCCGGATCGTTTAAGGCTTGCGCCGCTGCAAGCAGTTCCTGCTGGGTGGCCGGTGGGTCAATGCCCGCTTCATCCAGGATGTCCTTACGATAGTTGAGAACGTTGGCATAACCAGCCAAAGGATAGGCATAATGCTCTTCTTCCCATTCACCCAGAGTCCAGCTTACCGGCATAATGTCATCTAAAGCCAGTTCGTCGGCATCACGATCCATATATTCGTTAAGGGGAATGGTATATTCATTGGCTGCGAACTCGCCGCTCCAGACGATGTCAACGGTCATTAAATCATAGTTTCCTGTGTCGGCCACAAAATCGGCCGTTAATTTCTGATATAAATCAGTATAGCCCAACTCATCCATCGTCACTTTAATGCCGGTCTCTTCCTCAAATTGGGGGATGAGCGCGCGAAATGCGTTCACATACTGGTCAGTCATGGATGCCAGGACGAGTTCTGTTCCGGCAAACGGTTGTTCCGGCATTTCTTCTTCAGCCGGCGCTGCGTCCTCTTCAGCGGCCGGCGCTTCTTCCTCAGCGGGTGCAGCTTCTTCTTCGGCGGCCGGCGGCTCTTCTACCTCGGCTACATCGGCCGCGCCACCACCGCAAGCTGCAAGCAGCATCGCCAGCAGCAAAACGGCTGTGATTACAAATAAATTTCTTTTATTTAACATTAGGTATCCTCCTCGAATACATAAAAATGGTGCCACTAAAGTTGAATGACCGGCGTGACAATTTGAATGGTTACTACGTCGTCAAATCCTGAGCATAAATCCTCCTTTGCCTTCATCGCTCCATGTAAAGGGTGTGTTGGTAACGGTCACCGCGGTTGTAAACATAATGAAATTCGATGGGCACTTGATTTTGATCGCGCACAACACCCTCTAAGAGTAAAAGTGGAAGACCGATTGATATCTCTAATTTGGCTGCAATTTCTTCATTGGCCGGTATGGCCTGGATAGTACGTCTTGCATATTTAAGGACAACACCTTTGCTCTCCAGCAATGCCCAAAGAGACCCACTAGTCTTCAATTCTTCCGCAGTTAATTGAATGTAGGGCGGAAGCCTTAGGTAAGAGAGATTGAGAGCCAGAGGAGAATTATCACTCAATCGCAGGCGTTCGATCACCCATACCGGTTCTCCCGCCTGGAGTTCCAGTTTATCAGCCACCAGGTCCAAAGCAGGCTCCTGGCGAAACAACAACAGCTTTGAAGAGACACTGATTGATTGTTCGCGCATATATTCCGAAAAACTGGTCAGGCGGGTGAGATCAGGCGTGATGACAGGTTCTTCTTTGGCAAACGTTCCTTTGCCGGAAACCCGATAAATGCGTCCTGAACGTTCCAGCTCAGCCATAGCCCGGCGCACGGTAATACGGCTGACAGCATACTGGTCAATGAGATCGACTTCAGTTGGCAAGGGCTGGCCATTATTAAACTCCCCTTCTTGCAACCGATGGAGCAGGACCTGTTGTAGTTGGTGATATAAGGGAAGTGGGGATTGTCGGTCAAGCATAGATTATTCCTCAATAATGTATAACGTTATAACATTATGACCTGAATCAAATTATAGTAGGGTTTCTCAATCCTGTCAACTGCTTCTCCAGGGCGATTCCAAAGTCGCCAATTATCGTACCGTAACCGCGAAATCATTTTCGCGCTCTGGCGTATGCACAAGAACGCGATTGTGAAATCGCG